>JBIKWW010000468.1:0-2969 GCA_044356125.1 Acidimicrobiia bacterium | reverse complement strand
GGACGCTGGAGGAGGTCTCCGTGGAGGTCCCCGCCGGATCCTCGCTCGCCATCGTCGGGGCCACCGGATCGGGCAAGAGCACCATCGCCCGGCTGCTGGTGCGACTCGCCGACCCCCAGATCGGACGCGTCCTGCTCGGCGGGGTGGATCTGCGTGACGTCGCCGACGACGAGCTGCGCCACCGCGTCCAGCTCGTGCCCCAGGAGCCGTTCCTGTTCGACGGGACGATCAGCGACAACCTCGGCCAGGCCCGCCCCCGGACCGGCGGCGGGGCCGTCCATCCGGGCGCTGATCCGGGCTCTGATCCGGGCTCTGATCCGGCTGCCGCCGCCCGCCGCATCGGCCTGGCCGACTGGCTCGACGGTCTGCCCCAGGGGCTCGGCACCCGGGTCGGCGAACGCGGCGGGGGCCTGTCGGCCGGCGAGCGCCAGCTCGTCGCCCTCCTGCGGGCCGAGCTGATGGGACCCGACGTCCTCGTGCTCGACGAGGCCACGTCGTCGGTGGACGCCGCCCTCGACGCCCGGCTCGCCGCCACCATCGCCGAGCTCGCCCGTGGCCGCACCCTCGTGGTCATCGCCCACCGGCTCTCCACGGCCGCCCGCGCCGACCGCATCGCCGTCATGGAGCTCGGTCGCCTCGTCGAGCTCGGCTCCCACGACGAGCTCGTGGCCGCCGGCGGGACCTACGCCCGCATGGCCGCCGACTGGCGAGCCGGCGTCGGCGCCTGACGCCCCGCATCGGCTCCGGCATCGGCTCCGGCATCGGCTCCGGCATCGGCTCCGGCATCGGCTCCGGCATCGGCTCCCCATCGGTCCCCGGGCCGGGTCGCTCGGCCCATCAACCCGGGGGAGCCCGATGCCGATGATCGCCCCGTGACCGCCATGGCTCCCCCCGAGCACCAGCACGGCCCCGACGGTCCCGCCCCCGCCCGACGGCCCCAGGTCCGCCGCCCGGGCGTGGCGCTGGGCGACGACGACCCCTGCTGGCACCCCCGGCTGCCCGAGCTGGCCGCCGTCGCCAACGCCGTCTCGCTGCTCATGCCCCACATCGAGCCCGCCGTGGCCCGGGCCATGGCCGAAGGGGCGGCCCGTCTCGACCGCGGCGGGGGCGACCCGGACCTGGTCGTGCGCGTGCTCGCCGCCGAAGGGCAGGAGGCGGTGCACCACCGGGAGCACCGGGCCTGGAACGAGGTCCTCGCCGCTCGGTACGGCCTCACCCGCATCGAGCGGTGGATGGCGGCCACCGGCCGCCGCCTCGACCGCTCGCGTCTGGGTCGCCGGCTCGCCTTCAGCGCCGGGTTCGAGGCCGTCGCCTTCGTCACCGCCCGCTGGGTGGACCGTCGGCTGCTGTCGCACTTCCGCGGCATCGACGCCCCTGCCGCCCGCCTGTTCCTGTGGCATCTCGCCGAGGAGGTGGAGCACCGCGGCATCGCCGAGGAGCTCGACCGGGCGGTGGCCGGTGGGCGCCGTCGACGGGCCCCCCAGGCCGCCGGGATGATCTGCGCGCTGATGATCCTGGGCTGGTTCACGATGCTCACGGCGGTCCGCATGCTGTGGCACGACCGCCGCCTGCTGCACCCCGTGACCCTGGCCCGGCTCACCGGATGGGCCCTGTCCTACAGCTTCGAGCTGCTGCCGGCCCTGGCCGCCACGGTCGCCACCGGGGGAGTCGGTGACGGCCGCCGGGACGGCCTCGTCGACCCGCCATGGCTCACCTCGTGGCTGCGGGGCGAGGACCTCGCCGACCTCGGCGTGCCCGCCATCGTGGGCCCGCTCGCCCCTCAGACCGCCGGGTCCGACCCGGCCGAGGCCGCCGGGCGAGGCCGTCCGGCGGCGGCCGCCAGTGACGCGCCGATGGCCATGGCGACCGTGGCGACGGCGACGGGCCCCATCGACCAGCGCTCGTAGATCGCCGTCCCGGCGGCCGCGGCGATGCCGCGCCAGGCCGTCGTGAACGTGTGGTTCAGACCCACGAACACGCCGCGTGCCGCTCCGCCCGTACCGCTCACCAGGGTGAGGTTGGCCACGAAGGCGAACTCGAAGCCGAGGAACAGCACGACCGTGGCGCCCACGGCCAGCGGCGTGGACCCGGTGACGGCCAGGGCCATGCCGACGGCGGCGACGGCCATCACCAGCGAACCGCCCACGACCGACCGGCGCAGCCCGGCGCGGTCGCCGAAGACCGCCACCCCGCCGCTGCCGAGCAGCTCGACCCCGCCCAGGGCCAGGGTCAGGGCGGCGACCGATGCCGTCGAGAACCCATGGCGGTCCTTGAGCCAGGCCCCGTAGGTGGAGAACGAGATCACGGCGCCGATGGTGAGGAGCTGGCTCGTGGCGAACACGCACCAGGCGTCGGCGCCGAAGGACCGCACCGCCCGCATCACCGCCCGTCGGGCCCCGACCGCCCCATGGGCCCCGTACGGCTCTGCCCCGTGGGCCCTGTGGGCGTCAGCATGTCCGGCGCCGGCCGGGGTGGCGGGGGGCGGAACGTGTCGGGCCACGGCGACACCCACCCCGATGGCGACGAGGCCGATCAGGGCGAAGGGCGTCCACCACGCCCACCAGGCGATGAGGGCGCCGGCGACGGGGGCCCCGATCAGGAGGGCGAAGGCCCACGAGGTCTCGTACAGGCCCATCACCCGGCCCCGGGCCCCGGCCGCCACGTTCGTGCCGATCCAGGTGTGGGCCGCGGTGGTCACCGTGGCGACGCCGAACACGACGGCCGCGAACCCGACGCCCAACGCCCAGAGGCCGCCGCCCACGCCCATCAGCAGCCCACCGACGGCCACGGCGGCGATGCCGATCATCGCCCAGCGGCGGTAGCGCCCCCGGTCCAGATCGCGTCCGATCGCCCCCGAGGCCAGACCGGTCAGCTCGGCCGTCCCCAGCACGGCCCCGACCGACGTGAGCGACGTTCCCAGGCCGGCGGCGATGTCGGAGTTGAACGGGTACACGAGGCGCAGGCCCATG
>JBIKWW010000467.1:0-2977 GCA_044356125.1 Acidimicrobiia bacterium | reverse complement strand
CGCCTCGGCGACCCCCGGCTCAACGCCGACCCCGAGGAGCCCTCCGACCGTCGAGACCATGGTGCCCTGCGGTCGTCGGGCCCGACCGATCCGGGGGCGGCCGATCGCCCGGCCGATTGGGCCCGCCCGTGGGACGGACCCCTCGTCGTGCGGTTGGAGCGCCAGCCCGGCCAGAAGGAGGCCCGCTGGGCCCACACCCTCGGCCTGACCATCCCCGCCGCCGAGCCCGGACCGTCCCCGGCATCGGCCCCGGCGGGCTCATCGCCGTCAGCCCGGATGGCCGAGCGGGTGGAGCGACTCGAGGCCGACCTCGCCGCCCTTCAGGCCGAGTTCGAGGCGTTCCGCCGCCAGTTCTGACAGGCCGGTCTCGACGGCCGCACCCAGCGGAACTCGGCGAGGAACGCCCTGGCGAGGTCGACAACCCTCCGCACGGACCGACCGAGAACCCAGGCCTCAGCAGTCAAGCAAACCCTGTGCAGTCTCGCTGTCGTCGTCGGATGATCCCGCACTGGGGGCGGTGGCGGCGGGTTCGGTGGGCCATGTGGGTGGTGCTTCGGTGATGAGCACGGTTGGTCAGTCGTCGGTGAGTACTTGGATAGCGCCTGGGGTGGTTCGTGATTCCGTTGAATCGTGTGGCAGTCGTTGCCGGGTTTTCAGTGAATCGGGATGGCCAGGGCGGGCGCGGGTCGATGGGCGAGGTCGATGAGCACGCGGAGGGTGTCGAGGCCTTGTTGTCGGCAGGTGGTGAGCACGGTCACGAGCCGTTCCCAGGTTCTCGCGCCGTGGTCGGTGCGGTTCCCGCCCCACACATTGGGCATCCCCCCGTTGGGCGGACGGTGGTTATGACGCTTGGGGGTAGGCCGCTTCCCACTGAGTGGGGGCGGTGGAGTCGAGGCTGGAGTGCATCCGTCGGGTGTTGTACCAGTTGATCCAACGAAAGACCGCCCGTCGGGCCCCGGCCCGCGTCGCGAAGGTCCGCCCGGGTGGCGATGTAGGTGATGTCCTGACACCACGCCACATCCCCCGGACCCGGAACGAACCGCCGGCTGACCAGGTCCGCGATCTTGAACGCGTCCGGGCCGGCGATCGTCGTGTACACCCAGCGACGCCGGAACCGGCCGATCATCCCGTGCCGACGCATCAGGCACTCCACCCGCTTGTAGTTCACCACCAGGCCGCCATGGCGCAGCTCCCGGTGCATCCTGGGGACCCCGTAGGAGCCGTCGGAACCGTCGAAGATCTCCCCCATCAACTCCACCACCGCGGCCTCATCGAGCTGACGCGGTGTGGGGCCGGCCTCCTCACGGATCTTGTGGTCGTAGTAGGCCGAGGTCGACACCCCCGCCGCTGCGCACGCTGCGTTCACCGGGAACCCGGCCGCCTTCTGGTCATCGACACACGCGTAGCGCTTCACCGTGTCGACACTTCACCCAGAAGACCAGCGATCGTTTGAGCAGGTCTCGTTCCATCCGCAACTCGCTGACCTGGCCCCGCAACGCGTCGAGCTCGGCACGCTCATCACGGCTGAGCTCCGAGCCTTTCGCCCGTTCCGCGCGTTCGCGAGCGACCCAGTTCCCCAGCGTGCCCTCGTTCACCCCCAACGAACGGGCACCGTCCGCGATCGTGCTGCCCTCATCGAGAACCAACGCCACCGCGTCACGCTGGAACTCGGGCGCGTACCGCGGCGGACGACCCCGCCGCTTCTTCGTACCTGACATGGACTTCCTCCTATATGAAGTGTCCGGCCAACGGGGGATGCTCAATTTTGGTTGGTTTGAAATGGCACCAATCACGTACGGCGTTCCCGAGAAATCGATTCGCCTTTAAACATGAGAATGGCTATCGTTGCCCCTGCTGTGCACGCCAAGAAGATAAGACCACCCGCAAGCGGCACTACGAATAGGCCATCGGACGAGTGCAATCGTATTGATTCGGCGTCAATCCAGTTCAACTTGACCAGTAGTACGCAAAGCACCGCGAGGACAAGGCTCGCCGCGCAGCCGTAGACAGAGCCTCGTGCAACCGAGATCAGATACAGCAGGGTCACAATCCCCATCAGGACCGCTAGCAGCAATATGAGGCTCGCACCACCGGCGCCCGAGACCGCAGAGCGAAGATCGCTGAGGCGAACGACAGCTATAGCCCAGCAGTAAGCTTCGGTAAGCGCGATCACAGGAGCTACAACAAGGAAGACGCCACGGCGAGCAGCAATCACTTTGACTTCCTCGGGACTGGGCGCCCAATGATCGCCACTCCGCTGAGGACCGTAAGGCCGTGGTTAGTACAGCTCCGTCTTCCACGCCCAGCCCGAAGGCAACCCTCGATCGAATCGAAAGCCAACTGGACGTCAATTGCAGCCTTTCCCGCCGACGCTGGCAATCGTCCCCCAAAGATTGCCTCCTCATTTCGATATCCGAAATCGTGCCGTATGCACCCAGCAATGTCATAGCTTCTGGTGACCAAGCCCCGATCGCTGCACCCGTCAGTGGTCCAATTCAACTCAAGGACATTCTCACCTGATCGAATCGCGTAATCCCTGATCGCCACGAAAGTGTCGATTTCCGTGTGGTAAATGCAATACGCCACACTCCACTGCAGACAATCGAGGACGTCGACACCGGCGATCGAGAACGCAGATTCCCCCGTCAGGTCGTATCCGTTGACAGGGTCAGCCGGATATGCGTAGTCGTTCGGTGTTCCCGCTTCGACGGGGTCGATGGACAGGAACCGTCCGATGGCTGGCAGGTAGGGGCGGGCGCCCATCTCGATGATGGTGGCCCCGTCCTCGGCGGGGCGACTGTGGCTACCCAACCAGCCGTAGTCGGCCGATCCAACCACATTGCCCGCAGCCCCGCTCAGGGGCCGGCCATCAGGACTGTAGGTGAGCAGGCCCGTGACCGCTGCGCCGGTGGCGTCGGTCGTGACGAGCGTGTCGCCGTGAATGTTGGGGTAGCTCCAGCGGTCCCCTTCGGTCACG
>JBIKWW010000466.1:0-2985 GCA_044356125.1 Acidimicrobiia bacterium | reverse complement strand
ATCCCGGGGGCGAGCCGCCGGAGGGCCCGACTGGCGGCGGACCCGTGGACGTAGAGGGTGTCACCGATCCGGGCGTGGATCGTGGGAACGACGACGGGATGGCCGTCGGCGTCGGTGAGGCCGAGGTGGCAGACGAGCGCGGTGTCGATGATCTCGTGGATGACGGCGAGGTCGTGGCTGCCACGCTCGGGCTTGCGGCGCAGCCGGGTCCGCTCGACGGCGGCGTTGGCTTCGGAGGTCACGCCGACCTCCTCGGCCGGGCCACCAGCTCTCCGCCGCAGTTGGGGCAGCGGGCCGCCATCGCCTCGGAGCATCCGGGACAGAACGTGCACTCGTAGCTGCAGATCACCGCAGCGGCGTCGGCGGCCAACGCAGCATCGCAACGCTCGCACGTGGTGCGCATCTCGAGCATCGGGCCTCCTGGGTCGTGACGGGTCGACGCGCTGAACGCTAGGCGAAGAGGACGACAGAGGTCAAACTTATTTCTAGACTCCCGGGCATGAACGACCTCCTCACCCCCGAGCAGCGTCTCGCCCGGTTCGCCCTGGAGCTCCCGCCGGCGCTGCCGCCGTTCGGCCAGTACCTGACGGTGCTGCGACACGGCTCACAGCTCTGGCTCGGAGGCCACTTCGGCACCCGTCCCGACGGCTCCATCAGGGTCGGCCGATGCGGGCAGGACGTGTCGACGGCCGAGGCCCGCGAGGCGGCCCGCTCGGCGGCAGTGAACCTCGTGGCCACGATTCGCCAGGAGCTGGGCTCACTCGACCTCGTGGAGCGGGTGGTCCAGGTCTTCGGGGTCGTCAATGCGACGCCGGAGTTCGTCGAGCACACGACGGTGATCGACGCGGCGTCGGATCTGCTTCTCGAGGTCTTCGGCGACGCAGGCCGCCACACCCGCCTCGCCGTCGGGGTCAGCTCCCTGCCCGCCAACCTGGTGCTCGAGATCCAGGCGCAGCTGATCGTCAGGACCTAGCGTCGCTTCATGTCGCCTCCCACCGATGAGCCGTTCTCCTTCGGTGGACGGCTGTCGCTCGATCTCACCTGGACCCTTCGCTACCGCGCCGTCCGGCCGACGGAGCTGCTCGCCACCCCGGGAGATCTGTGCCGGTGGCTGGAGACGGTCGGGCTGCCGGCGCCGCGGCGCGCCGGCGACGCCGATCTCGTCGCCGCCATCGCCCTGCGGGAGGCGATCTACCGGGCCGCCACTGCGGTCATCGACGGTCAGCCGATCCGGTCCTCCGACCGCATCGCCGTCAACGAGCCGGCCGCCCTGGCTCCGCCCGCCCCGTTGCTCGGCACCGACGGGACTCGCCGCCTGGTGGCACCCGCAGGCCGGGAGGTCACCTCTTCGCTCAGCGCCGTGGCACGGGACGCCGTCGAGCTGCTCAGCGCCGGCGACGGCAGGCTCCGACGCTGTGCCGGACCGCAGTGCAGCCTCCTGTTCCACGACGGCTCCCGCCCGGGCAGCCGTCGATGGTGCGACACCGCCCGATGCGGCAACAGGGTCAACACCATGGCGTACCGGCAGCGCCGACGCGATCCCGACGCCTGACGGGCCCACGGCACCGCCACCGGCGTAGCGGGCCATGCACGCCCAGGCGATGTCCGGCGCCACCGTTGGGTTGCTGCGGCGGAGGCAGCGTGTCGCCTTGGCTCCGCCGGCCGGAACGCACGGGACCGCCCGTTCGGCCTTCCCGGGCCTTCCCGGGCCTTCCCGGGGTCCCGAAGGATGTCGCAACCGACCGGGTCGACGTGTGCCCGGGGCGGGGGTCGAACCCGCACGACCCTTGCGGGCCAGAGGGGTTTAAGCCCTCCGCGTCTGCCGTTTCGCCACCCGGGCCGGGGCGACCACCCGCAGACTAGGCAGCGTCGACTCGGCAGCGTCGACTCGGCAGCGTCGACTAGGCAGCGTCGACCAGGCCGGCACCCAACGCGCCGGACGCCGCCTGGCCCAACCGCTCCCTGACCACCGCCCGCCGTTCGACCGGGCACCGGGAATTGACGTGGACCACGGCATCCACGATGTCGGCGGCCACCTCGGTGGCGGGGCGCCGGCTCCGCACGATGCCGACCACGGCACCGTCCGGCCCCCACCGGACCCATCGGTTGGGGCCCCCTCGGGGTGGCAGTGACCGGAACGAAGGGACCTCCAGGCCGCCCGCCCGCGCTGCCGCCGCCACCGCGTCGACGACCCGGGCGAAGCCCACCGCATCCATCTGCTCGTCCATGGCCGACAGCATGACGACGACCAGTGACAAGAATCGGGCCGGATCGCCGGGGGGTCCTGGCCGCGCCTGCCTAGGCTGCTGTTCGTGGCAGGAGGTCGGTTCCGGCGCCGGAGGAGTCCGAGAGACCCCTTCGCAGGCATGGAACGCCCTGCCGCGCTCCCCGACGCGGTCTGGGAGGACGCCGAACCCGTCGAGATCCGCTCCGGCTCGGTGCCCGTCGATCTCGACCGTGTGCCCGACGCGTGGGACGACGAGTGGCAGGACCCGGCCTTCCGCCTCCCGAGCATCCCGGCCGCCATGGACATCGCACCCTCGCAGGTCGATGCCTGGCTCGAGGGCCAGGCCAGGGACCTCGACGACGTGACCCGCAGCACCGCCGCCCGATGGTCGGACGATCCCAGCGTCCTGCGGTCGGCCCGGGGCAGCACCTGGGACGACGACACCGGGTCCAGCCCGGCCCCCGACGACCTCGCACCCGACGACGACAACACCCAGGCCGACACCCAGGCCGACACCCAGGGCGACACCCAGGCCGACACCCAGGCCGACACCCAGGCCGAGGTCCGGGCCGACGACGTCGCCCAGACCGACCCCGAAGCCCGAGCCGAGACCGGGGGCCAGCCCGCCGCCGAGGCGGAGGGCGGCCCGGCGGCCCGGGTCGTGGTGGACATCACGGGCACCGAGATCCCCCACGAGATCCCCCACGAGATCCCCCACGAGATCCCCCACGAGATCCCCCACGAGATCCCCCACGAGA
>JBIKWW010000465.1:0-2997 GCA_044356125.1 Acidimicrobiia bacterium | reverse complement strand
GTGGTGGCTCCGGGCGCGGGTGCTGGGGCGGGTGCGACTGCTGGGGCGGGTGCTGGGGCTGGGGCCGGGGCGCGGGTGGGTTCCGGCCCGGCCGAGCCGAAACGGCGGTCCCGCAGCACCGTCGGGTTCCAGCTGCGCGAGACGGAGAAGGAGATGGGCCGCCTGGAGCGCCAGAAGGCCAAGCTCGAGGCCGAGCTGGCGGCGGCGGGCGCCGACCACGTGGCCCTGGCCCGGATCGGCGGGGAGTTGGCGGACGTGTCGGCCGCGCTCCTGGCCGCCGAGGAGCGCTGGCTGGAGTTGAGCGACGAGCTGGGCTGACCGGGGCTGGTGACCGGGGCTGGTGACCCGGGCCGGTGACCCGGGCCGGTGATCGGGTTCAGGAGCGGGCGGCCCGCCAGCGGGCGAAGCCGGCCGGTTCCCGGGCCAGTCGCTCCCGCAGGCCGCTGACGATGGCCCGCTCGACGGTGCCGCCGACGAGCGGCACCGGTGCGCTCACCCGCAGGTCCCCCTCGATCGTGCGCTCGGTGGACCCCGGCCGCCGCTCGTTCAGCGACCAGCTCCCCTCACATCGGAAGAACGTGGCGTAGTGGTCGGGCACCATGGCGAACGAGGCCCGGCGGCCGGCCAGGTCCACCGACGTCCGCTCGACCCAGGTCAGCCGGGACGGATCGACGACGCGGGTCACGGCAGCGGGCAGCTGGCCGGTGAAGGCGTAGCGCAGCTCGTAGCTGACCACCGAGCCGCGCAGCTCCTGGGCGGTCATCACCGGTGCGCCGATGCCGGGCAGCGACCCCAGGGTGGCCAGGTAGTCGGGATCGACGAGCGCGGCGCACAGCTCGTCGGCCGGGGCGGCGAACTCCTGGACGATCCGGAACTTCACCGGCCCGACCGTAGCGGCGTGCTCAGGCGCTCACCTGGGCGCCGTGCACGACCTCGAGCACGGCCGACCCGTAGCGCTCGACCTTCACCGGGCCGAAGCCGGGCAGGCCGAGCAGATCGGTGGCGGTCGTCGGGCGGGCCTCGGCCACGGCGGCCAGCGTGGTGTCGTGGAGGATGACGAAGGCGGGCATCCCGCTGCGGCGGGCCTCGGCCGCCCGCCACCGCTTGAGGCCCTCGAGGAGGGCGGGATCGGCGCCCGTCCCCACCTGGATGGTGGCCTGACGGGTCCCCCGGATCCCCGGCACGCCGGCGGCCCGGGCGGCGGCGAGCCGCTGGCGCTGGGCCGAGAGGTGGGCCCGCCAGTCGCCCGAGCCCGGATCCCGCAGCGCCCCGAGGGCCGCGTCGATGTTGGCGATCCACGGCGAGGGCGCCCGCCCGCTCGTGCGAGCCCCGAAGGTTCGGCTCTGAGCCCACGAGCAGTGCAGCTCCCGTTCGGCCCGGGTGACGGCGACGTAGAGCAGGCGGCGCTCCTCGTCCCACGCGCCGGGATCGTCGGCCTGGCCGATCGGCACGTACCCCCGCTCCAGGCCGGCCAGGAAGACGACCGGCCACTCGAGCCCCTTGGCCCGGTGGAAGGTGGCGATCTCCACCACGTCGGCCGTGCCGCCCCGCTCGGGCTCCTCGGCCCGTGACGTGATCGTGGCCGACAGCCACGACGAGAACGCCTCGACCGACCCGCCCGGGTTGGCCGCCAGGAACTCGTGACCGAGCCGCAGCAGCCCGTCGAGCTGGTCGGCGCGCTCGTGGGTGCCCTCGGCCCCCGGACCCTGGCCGCGCAGCTCGGCGGCCTCCTCCTCGAGGTCGCGCAGACGGTCCCCCAGCGACGCCCCTGGAGCCCCGCTGCGCAGCAGCTGCAGGCCGCGCTGCACCTCGGGCTGGCTCAGGAACGTGCCGTTGCCCCGTACCCGGTGGGGGATGCCGGCGGCCCGGAACGCCTCCTCGAACAGCACGCTCTGGGCGTTGGTGCGCGTCAGCACGGCGACGTGGCGCCACGCCGTACGGGCCGACCGCAGCGACCGGATGCGCTCGGCGATGCCCCGGGCCTCCTCGAGATCCGACGCGTAGGAGGTGACGGTGGGGAGGGGTCCCGACGGGCGGTTGGGCCGCAGCCGCACGCCGACCCCACTCCCGCCCGACCCCGACCCCGACCCCGACCCCGACCCCGTTTCGGATTCCGGCCCCGGCCCGGCGGGGCGGCCGAAGCCGAGCACGGCCTCGGCCACGGTCAGGATCTCGGGAGTGGAGCGGTAGTTGTCGACCAGCCGGACGGTGTGGGCGGCCGGGAACCGCCGGGCGAACTCGGTGAGGAACCGGGGGTCGGCACCGTTCCAGGCGTAGATGGCCTGATTGGGGTCGCCCACCACGCACAGATCGACGGGCTCGCGCACCACCGGAGCCGACGGGGCCACCCCCAGCCAGGCGTCGAGCAGGCGCTGCTGGGCGGGGTTCACGTCCTGGAACTCGTCGACGAACAGGTGCCGGAACCGCCACCGCTGCCGGGCGGCGAAGGCACGGTCGGATTCCAGGGCCTCGACGGCGAGCACCAGGAGATCGTCGAAGTCGACGATGCCCTTGCGGGCCTTGTCGGCCTCGTAGCGGCGGTACAGCTCGGCCATGGCCCGGGCCCCGAGCGGAGGCCGCCGCTCCAGGCGCCCGACCTCGGCCTCGTAGGCGTCGGGCCGCAGCAGCCGGGCCTTGGCCCACTCGATCTCGGAGGCGACGTCGACCGGGGCCACGTTGGCTGCCGCTCCCGAACCCCGGGCGGCGAGGAGCGGGGCGATCAGCCGGATCTTGGACTCGACCAGGGTGGGGGCCCGACGGCCCTCGTCCTGCCAGTGCTGGCGGAGCTGGGCGTAGGCGACGGCGTGGAAGGTGCCGGTGGCCAACCGGTCCCGCACCCCGAGCTGGCCGAGCCGGGCGGTCAGCTCCCCGGCCGCCTTGCGGGTGAACGTGATGGCCAGCACGTGGGCGGGCTCGGCCGACCCCTCGGCGATGCGGTGGGCGATGCGCCGGGTGAGCACCCGCGTCTTGCCCGATCCCGCCCCGGCCAGGATGCAC
>JBIKWW010000079.1:0-10694 GCA_044356125.1 Acidimicrobiia bacterium | reverse complement strand
GAACAACCGGGCCAAGTACGGCTCACCCACGGAACCACCCCCGGCCCGCTGAGGGCGAGCGGGATCCCGCCTCGGGATCCCGGCCTCGGGATCCCGGCCTCAGACGAGGGCCCAGGGGTGCCCGTCGGGCAGCGGCGGGGGCTCCACCACACCCTTCTGCGCGCAGATGATCCCGTAGTGCTGGGGCTCGCGGTAGCGCGACATCTGGAACAGGGTGTGCTTGAACTTGAAGCACAGGTCCAGATCGCAGTCCGCCACGATGAGCTCGTCGCCCGTGGTCAGCGCCCGGGCGACCACCTGACCACTCGGTGCGTAGATCGCCGACTGGGCCAGGGACTCCACGCCCTCCTCGGTGCCGCCCTTGGCGACGCCGACGACCCACGTGCCGTTCTGGTACGCGCCGCTCGCCATGCAGAGGTCGTTGTGGAAGCCCTGCAGCGAGTTCTGGGCGGGGTCGGGCGCGTAGTGGATCGGGGTGTTGTACCCGATCATCAGGAGCTCGACGCCCTGCAGGCCCAGGCACCGGTAGGTCTCGGGCCATCGCCGGTCGTTGCAGGTGGCCATGCCGACGATCCCGCCGAAGGCCCGGTGGGCGTGGAAGCCGTCCGGCCCGGACTCGAAGAAGTGGCGTTCGAGGTGCTGGAAGGGCCGCCAGGGTTCGTGCTGCTCGTGGCCCGGGATGTGCACCTTCCGGTACTTCGTGACGACCTGCCCGTCGCGCTCCACCAGGATCTGGGTGTTGTAGCGGTGCTCGACGCCGCCCGCATCGGTGTGCAGCTCGCCGTAGCCGAGCGTGAAGCCGATGCCCAGTCGGCGGGCCTCGTCGAACAGCGGGCGGGTGTCGGGACCGGGCATCTCGGCCTCGAACCAGCTCCGCATCTCGGCCGGGTCGTCGGTCCACCAGCGCGGGAAGAACGTCGTCAGCGCCAGCTCGGGGAACGCCACGACCGCCGCGCCGCGGTCGGCTGCCGCCCGCAGCAGGACGAGCAGTCGCTCCACGACGTCGGCCCGGGAATGGTCGCGCTGCACCGGCCCCAGCTGGCCGGCGGCGACCCGCAGCACCCGATTGTCGGCCATCTCAGACCACCGTTCCTTCACTCAGCTCCAGCATCACCTGCAGCAGCACGTCGGTACCCATCACCAGATCGGCGGGCTCGGTGTGCTCGGCCGGGTTGTGGCTGATCCCGAGGTGCGACTGCGTGAAGATCATGGCCGTCGGGCACACACGGGCCAGCATCTGGGCGTCGTGGCCGGCCCCGGAGGGCAAACGCATGACGCTGTTGCCCAGCCGCCCCGCCGTGCGCTCGACCAGTGACACGACCCGCTCGTCGAACTGCACGGGCTCGAAGCGGGCCAGCGTGCGCGCCGTCACCGTCACGCCCTCGGCCGCCTCGAGCTCACGCAGGAAGGCGTGCAGGCGCCGCTCGGACTCCTGCAGCACCGCCTCGTCGGTGTTGCGGAGGTCGACGGTCAGGCGGGCGGTGGCGGCGACGACGTTCACCAGGTTCGGGTGGAGATCGATCTTCCCGACGGTCCCCACGTGCGGGTGACCGAGCTCGGTGGCCAGCTCACGGACGAAGGTGGCGATGCGGGCGGCGGCGTAGCCGGCGTCGTGGCGGAAGCGCATCGGCGTGGTGCCGGCGTGGTTGCTCTGGCCGGTGATGGTGAGCTCGGTCCAGGAGATGCCCTGGACGCCGGTGACCGCCCCCAGGCGGTAGCCCTCGAGCTCCAGCACCGGGCCCTGCTCGATGTGCAGCTCGACGAACGCGTGGGGGACGGGCCCCGGCGTCGGGTGCGGGCCCCGGTAGCCGATGCGGTCGAGCTCGGCGCCGACACTGGCCCCGTCGATGCCGACGACGTCGTAGGCCTCCTCGGCGGTCATGCCCCCGGCGTAGACGAGCGAGCCCATCATGTCGGGGTTGAAGCGGGCCCCCTCCTCGTTCGTGAAGAAGCCGACGGCGAAGGGACGGGTGGTCTCGATCCCTGCGCTCATCAGCGTCTCGATGACCTCGATCCCCGACAGCACCCCGAGGTTGCCGTCGAAGCGGCCGCCGGTGCGGACGGTGTCGATGTGGCTGCCGCACATCACCGGCGCTTCGGTCGAGCCGTCCCGGGCGGGCCGCACGGCGATGACGTTGCCGATGGCGTCGACGCGCACCTCGAGGCCGAGGTCGCGCATCCAGGTGACGACGAGGTCACGTCCCTCCCGGTCGGCGTCGGTCAGGGCGAGGCGGGCCGAGCCCCGTTCCCCGGCGGCGCCGGTGATCGCACCGATCGCGGCGAGGTCGTCGAGGCGCCGCAGGAGGCGATCGCCGTCGACGCGGAGATCGGTGAGCGCGACAGGTCCGGAGGGAGGGTGTGGCATCGCCGCCATGCTCCGGCGGGGCCGTCGGGATGTCAAGGACGCTACGGTGAACCGGTGTCGGAGATGCGCACCCACCCCTTCCTGGTGGCGCTCGCCCCGGTGGCCTCGGCCATCGGGGCCCGCATCGTCGGTCCGGCCGACCACCAGCCCGGCGACGTCGCCCTGCGCTGGGAGGGTGAGCTGCTGGCCTTCCTGCGGATGCCCCACGCCGAGGGGACGCTCCACCGCCTGATCGCCCAGGTGGAAGACGAGCTCGGCGGGGAGCTGCACGAGCTCGGCCGCGAGGACAAGCAGCGCGCCGTGCGGCTGCTCGACGAGCGGGGCGCCTTCACGCTGCGCAGGTCCGTCGAGGAGGTGGCGGACGCCTTCGGGGTCAGCCGCATCACCATCTACAACTACCTGAACGCCACGCGGGCCCATCCCGAACGGCGCCCGGGCCGCTGACGCCGACCCGGGTCGGGGGCCCGGGTCGGGGGCCCGGGTCAGGGGCCCGGGTGGAGGAGCCGGGTGGAGGAGCCGGGCCGGTCAGACCCAGGTCTCGCCCTCGTCGGCGGGGACCTCGCAGGTGGGGCACCAGGCCCGCCACTGCACCGGGGTGCCGCAGGCATCGTGCACCTGGGCCCCGTCACCGCGGCTGCGACGTGAGGCCCACGCCTCGAGCACGGCGAGGACGTCGGCCAGTTCCCGGCCGTCCTCGGTCAGGCGGTAGACGAAGCGCCGGGGCCGCTCCTGGTAGGGCTCGGCGGCGAGCAGGCCGGCCGCTTCCAGGTGTCGCAGCCGGGCGGCGAGCACGTTCGGGGCGATGCCGCCGAGGGCGCCGGAGAGGTCGTTGTACCGGCTCGGCCCGGCCAGCAGGGCCCGCACGAGCTGCAGCGACCAGCGGTCTCCGAGCGCGGTGAGGGCGCGGTCGAGGGCCGGGTCGAGCTCGGGGTGGGCCACGGACCCGAGTGTCGCGCAGACTCGTCCCGGTGGAGTAACTTGCCGTTAGCTAGTTACGAGTAACCCAGGAGGATCCCGTGTCCGCACCCCGAACCCTGACCACCCTGCAGGACGAGCTCCGGGCCATCGCCGGGCCCGTCCGGCAGGCCACCGTCGCCATCGGTCGCGACGCCCGCGGCTCGGGCGTGATCGTCGCCCCCGGCCGCGTCGTCACCAACGCCCACCTCCTGCGGGACCGTACGGTCTCGGTCCACTTCGCCGACGGGCGGGTCGGGCAGGCCACCGTCAGCGGCGTCGACCACGACGGCGATCTCGCCGTCCTGAGCGTCGACACGGCCGGCTCCGCCCCGCTGACATGGGCCGACGCGGCGCCCGAGGTGGGGTCGCTCGTCATCGCCGGCCACGGCAACGGCGGCGTCTCCCTGGGCATGGTCGGGGCCGTCGGCCGGGCCTTCCGCGGCCCCCGCGGCCGTCGGGTCGACGCCGCCTTCGAGCACTCCGCCCCCCTCGGGCGCGGCGCCTCGGGAGGGCCCGTCGTCGACGTCGACGGCCGCCTCGTGGGCATCGACACCGCCCGCAGCCAGGCCGGCTACCGGGCCCAGGCCGTGTCGGCCGAGCTGCTCGCCCGGATCGAGCGCCTGGCCACCGGCGAGGACGTCACCCGACCGACGCTCGGCATCGCCATCGTGCCGCCCGCCGCCGCCCGCCGGGTGCGTGCCGCCGCCGGGCTCCCCGAGCGCGACGGCCTGCTCGTGCGCGCCGTCGCCGACGACAGCCCGGCCGCCACCGCCGGACTGACCCGCGGCGATCTCATCGTGTCGGCCGGAGGCGCCGCCGTCGGCTCCGTGGACGACCTCCACCGGGCGCTCGACACCGCCGGCGCCACCATCGAGCTGGTGGTCGTCCGGGGGACCGAGGAGCGCTCCGTCACCGTCGCCCTGGGCGCCTGAGGCCGGCGGCCGGGACGAGCGGCTGGGACCAGCGGCCGGGACCAGCGGCCGGGACCGGTCAGCCCGTCGGGCAGACGTACAGGCAGTTGGTGGGGTCGCCGGGCAGGTCGTGGATGGTGACGTCGGGGAAGCCCGCCTCGGCGAGCATCCCCGTCGCCAGCTCGGTGCCCCACACCGTGCCCAGCCCCGGGCCCCCGCCGGCGAGGGACACCTGCATGCAGTGCATGACGCTGGTGCCGTACAGCAGCAGGTTGGTGCGGTCGCCGAGGTTCTCCGCCAGGTGGGAGCTGGCCTTGATGTCCAGCATCAGGAACACGCCGCCGGGGCGCAGGGCATGGCGCACCCGCTCCAGCACGCCCGCCGGATCGGACTGGTCGTGGATGGCGTCGAAGGCGAACACGACGTCGAAGCGGCCGACGCCGAGGGCGTCGGGCACGCTCAGGTCGACCTCCTCGAAGCGGGCGTTGCCCAGGCCCATCGCCGCCGCCTCGGCCCGGGCGAGGGCCAGGGCCTCGGCCGAGAAGTCGACACCGAGGAACCGCGATGCGGGGAAGGCCTGGGCCATGAGGTTCAGGCAGTGGCCCGTGCCGCAGCCGACGTCGACCACGTCGATGCCGGCCTCCAGCCGCTCCACGATCCCCGGGGCCAGGCGGAGGTAGACGGGTACCAGCATGGCGTCGTACTTGGCCCGTCCGACGGCGTCCATGGAGCACGTGAAGTGCGGCCGGTAGCGCTCGTAGGGCACCCCTCCGCCGTGGCGGAAGGACTCCTCGACGTCCTCCAGCCGGGGGGCCAGTCCGGTGATCAGACCGGCCATCGGGGCCAGGTTGGTGTGCGCCGTCCCGGTGAGCCACACGGCGTGCTCGGCCGGGAGCTCGAAGCGCCCGTCGGCACCGTCGAAGGCCAGCACCCCGCCGACGGCCACCGCCGCCAGCCACTCCCGCAGGTGGCGCTCGGACAGGCCCGTCCTGGCGGCCAGCTCGACCGAGGTCGACGGACCCGCCGCCCGGAGGGCGTCGAACAGCCCGAGGCGGCGCCCCAGGTCGACCATGAGCACGAGCATCGAGCTCTGGTAGGCGCCCTTCAGGACCTCGAGGAAGTCCGCCGAACGCTGGCGGTCGAACCCCGAGGAGCCCGACGAGCCCGAGGGAGCGGAGGGGGCGGAGGGGCCGGTGGCGGTCGTGTCGGAGCCGGTGGAGACCATCGGCGCAGCATCGCGCCGAACGGCGTTGGGAGCACAGCCGTCCGATGCGAGAGCATGGGCCATGCCGGTCACCTTCCTCGATCCCCGGGCCGAGCCGAGCGCACCCGTCGAGCCCTACGCCGCGACCACGACGTGGTCGCCCGCCGACGGCACGACGCTCAGCCTCGGTCTGCTCGCCAACGGGTTCCCCGACTCGGAGAACTTCCTGCGCTGCGTGGAGCGGGCGCTCACCGCCCGGCTCCCCGACGGCACCCGAACGGTGTTCCTCAACAAGGGCAACGCCTCGGCCCCCGCCACCCCGGCCCAGGTCGACGGCATGGCCGCCGAGGTCCACGCCGTCGTCACGGCCTACGGCCACTGAGGCTCCTGCACCTCCGGCACCGTGCGTGACGGCATCTCCTTCGCCCGCAAGGGCATTCCCGCCGTGGCCATCGTCTCCGACGCCTTCTGGTCCCAGGGCGACTTCGTGGCCCGGTCCGTCGGCATGCCCGACGTCCCCCGCGTCCGCATCCCCCACCCCGTCGCCGGCACCGGGCTGGCAGCCATGACGGCCGTCGCCGAGTCCATCGCCGACGAGCTCCTCGGGCGGCTCGGCCTCCGGCCCGTCGCGCAGGCGGGGTCATGAGCACCGGACTGCTCGCCGCCCCGCTCACCAGCGCCACGCTGGAAGCCCCCGACGAGCACGCCGCGCTGGAGGAGCTGCACCGGCTGGGCTGCACCGACGGGCTGCCCGTGGTCGTGCCGACGTCGTCGCGGGTGGCCCGGATGGTGCTGGCGACCGGGCTCGACGCCGATCTCGTGCTCGGCGAGGTCGGCCCCAACTTCGGGGTGGCCACCGTCGAGAAGGTCGCCATCGCCGCCGTGATGGCCGGATGCCTCCCCGATCACGTCCCCGTCGTCGTCGCCGCCGTGAAGGCCATCTGCCGGCCCGAGCTCGACACCGCCGAGGTCCAGGCCACCACCCACGCCATCTCGCCCCTGCTGATCGTCAGCGGCCCCGCCCGCGACTGGTGCGGTGTCGCCTCCGGGTTCGGTGCGCTCGGGCCCGGGCACCGGGCCAACCAGTGCATCGGCCGGGCGCTGCGCCTCGTCATGCTGAACGTCGGCGGGGCCCGCCCCGGCATCTCCGACATGGCCCTGCTCGGCCACCCCGGCAAGCTCGCCATGTGCCTGGCCGAGGACGAGGAGTCCTCCCCCTGGGAGCCGCTGCACGTCAGCCTCGGCCACCGCGCCGACGACGCCGTCCTCACCGTGGTGGGCACCGAGGGTCCGCACTCCGTCGTCTCGGTCTCCGACGCCGACGACCCGACCAGCGCCGACCGGCTCGTCCGCAGCCTCGCCGCGGCGGTCGGCAACCTGGCCTCCAACAACGCGCACTTCCACCGGGGCACGGTGGCCATCGCCCTCAACCCCGACCACGCCGCCGTGCTCGGGGCCGCCGGCTGGAGCCGCGCCGAGGTGCAGCGTCGGGTGTGGGAGGCCTCCCACCACCGCCGCGACGTGCTGCGGGCCCTCAACCCCGGCTTCGCCGGCCGGGGCGCCGACGACGACCTGCTCCCCTCCGTCCCCACCCCCGCCGACCTGCTCGTGTTCGTGGCCGGCGGTGGGGGCCTGTACTCGATGGTGTTCCCGAGCTGGGGGGCGGGCGCCCATGCCAACCCCTTCGTGACCGAACTCGTCGACCTCGGACAGGCCTGCGAGGTTCCCGTCCGCAGGGCCTAGCCTCCCGGGCGTGGATCTGCTCGCCGGCCGCCGCCCGATCCGCCGGGCCACGGCCGACGCCCGGCCCGTGGTGGTCCGCGCCGACGGGGGCCGATCCGCCGCCCGCCCCGACCGCGTCGTCACCGAGGAGCCCCTGGCCATCCGCCTGGCCGGGCCGGGGGCCGAGCCCGCCGACCTGTCGGTCACGATGCGCACGCCCGGCCACGACTTCGAGCTGGCCGTGGGGTTCTGCTGGAGCGAGGGGCTGGTGACCGACGCCGACGCCGTCCGGTCCGTCCGCTACTGCGGGCTCGTGGAGGGCACCGATCAGCAGTACAACGTGGTCACCGTCGGCCTCGCCCATCACGTGGATCTGCGGGCCCGGCCCTTCACCACGACGGCCTCGTGCGGGGTGTGCGGGACGGAGTCGCTCGAACTGCTGGCCCGGGCCGTGGATCCGCTGCCCGCCGACCGGGGGGCCCGGCTGCCGGCGTCCACCCTCGTGGAGCTGCCCGACCGGCTCCGGGCCGCCCAACGGGTCTTCGACAGCACCGGGGGCCTGCACGCCGCCGGACTGTTCGACGCCGACGGGACCCTCCGGGTGCTGCGCGAGGACGTCGGGCGGCACAACGCCGTGGACAAGGTGGTGGGCTGGGCCGTGCTGGAGCGGGCCCTGCCCCTGCACGACTCCGTGCTCGTGGTGTCGGGACGCACCAGCTACGAGATCGTGCAGAAGGCGGCGCTGGCCGGCATCCCCGTGCTGGCTGCCGTATCGGCCCCGTCCAGTCTGGCCGTGGAGGCCGCCGACCGGGTGGGCATGACGCTCGCCGGCTTCGTTCGCAACGGGACGGCCAACCTCTACACCCACCCGGGCCGCGTCAGCTGAGCACGGCCCCCGACAGGGCGCTCACTTCACGACCTTGATCTCGCCCTTCATTCCGGGGTGGAGCGTGCAGTCGTACTTGAAGGTGCCCGTCTTGGTGAACGTGTAGCTGTAGGTCCCCTTGTTCAGCACCTTCGAGGACATCTTCTTGTCCTTGAAGATGACGTTGTGGGCGACGTTCTCCCGCCACACCCAGTCCACCCGCGTGCCGACCTTCACCGTCAGCTTGTCGGGCCGGAACTTGAGGGCGCGCAGCTCCACCCGGGCCGTCCGCGGGCCGCTCAGGGAAGCCTGGGCCGAGCCGCCCGGCAGGGCGGAGGGCAGGGCGGACGGCAGGGCGGACGTGAGGAGCGAACCGATGATCAGCGCGCCGACGATCCCGACACGCCCGAAGGCGCTGGGCCGGGGACGCCGGGCCGTGGACGAAGGGGACATGCGTCCACGTTGCCACGACCCGACCCGGTACGCGGCACGGCCCCCCGTGCGGGGGGCCGTGTGTGACGGAATTCAACGGCTCAGCAGCCGGGGCGGCCGCCGGTCGGGTTCAGCAGAGGATCCACCACAGGACGAGGATCACGACGGCGATCGGCACACCGATGTGGAAGACGTTCTTGTGCTGGGCCAGCGGCTTGGCCAGCGGACCGTTGTCGACGCCGCCGATGAAGCCCAGGGCGCTGAGCTCGAGCACCACGATCACGGCGAGCACGACGATCCACCAGATGAACACCGTGCCGCCACCCTCGTAGGAGCCGCCGAAGTAGTTCTGGGCGCCCGTCATGAGCATGAGCATGGGGATCGAGAAGATGGCGTTGGTGCGGCTGGCGATCAGACCACGGCGGGCGGCCTTGGCCGCCTCCGGGTTGGCCGGCTTGCCCTCGAGCACGCCCCGGGCGTTGGCGATCACGATCTGCTGGGCGGGCCAGATCACGAGCCACACGTTGGCGAGCATGACCAGGCCGAAGAGCGAACCGGCGTAGATCGACACGCCGTAGCCCTGCTTGTAGGTGTCGGCGTACAGGCCGAGCATGGCGAGACCGGTGAGGGCGGTGGCCGCCGCCGCCCAGCGGAAGTACCACAGGGCCCGGGGAACCAGCTTGTCGAAGGCGCCGTTGCGGTGCGCCGCGTCCATCGTCGGGAACGCCGGCGTCTGCACGAAGTTGAAGTAGTAGAGCAGGCCGATCCAGGCCACGCTGAACACGACGTGCCACCAGCGCAGGATCCAGTGGAGCCCAGCCTTATCGAAGAAGTCGGCAGCGGCCAGAACGGCAGCGGTCATCGGAGATGCCCCCAGAGTCGGTGGTGGTGGTTCGGGCCGGAACGTAGCAGAGGTCACCGTCGACCCGCAGACCCGCAGGTGAGCACCCGGCGGGGGCCGGCGTCAGGCCGTTCCGCCGGGCCGTTCCGCCGGGCCGTTCCGCCGTTCCGCCGGGCCGGCGTCAGGCCGGCGTCAGGCCAGCGTCAGGCCAGCGTCAGGCCAGCATCAGGCCAGCGTCGCCAGGATGGCCCGCACGTCGGCCAGGGTCGTTCGGGGCGACACGAAGCAGAACCGCAGGCACGCCTCGCCCCGGACCGTGGTCGGCACGACGAAGGCCGTGCCCGAGGCCAGCTGGGCGGCCGACCAGGCGTCGTAGTCGGCCCGCGCCCAGCCCCGCCGACGGAACACCACGACCGACAGCTCGGGCTCCTCGACCAGGTCCAGCAGCGGGTGCTCGTCGATCAGGGCCGCCGCCCCGTGGGCCACGAGGAGCGTCTGCTCGACGGCATCCTCGTAGGCGCGCGTCCCGTGCACCGCCAGCGAGAACCAGAAGGGCAGCCCCCGCACCCGGCGGGTCAGATGGACCGCGTAGTCCGACGGGTTCCAGTCGCCGTGCTCCTGCAGGGCCTCGAGGTACGAGGCGTGCTGGGTGTGGGCGGCCCGGCCCAGGGCCGGGTCGCGGTAGATGAGCGCGCAGCAGTCGTAGGGGGCGAAGAGCCACTTGTGCGGGTCGACGATGAACGAGTCCGCCCGTTCGATGCCATGGAAGCGGGGCCGGGCGCTCGGGGCGGCCAGGGCGGCCCCTCCGTAGGCGGCGTCCACGTGGAACCAGAGCCGCTCGGCCCGGGCGACCTCGGCCACCCCGGCCAGGTCGTCCACGATCCCGAGGTTGGTCGTCCCCCCGGTGGCCACGACGGCGAAGACCACGCCGTGCTCGGGCCGCGTCTGCGGCCGCTCGGCGGCGGCCGGAGGGTCGAGCAGGCCGAGCGCCAGCCCCTGCTCGTGCCGGGCCCGGTCGAGGGCGGCACGCAGGGCCGGGCCGGTCAGCCGGCCGCGCTCGTCGCCGGGGACCTCGAGCACCTCGATGTCCATCACCCGCGCCACGTGCCGGACCGACGAGTGGACCTCGGCCGTGGCGGCCACGTACCAGCGCGGGGGTCGCACCCCCCAGCTCGTCTTCGCCGCCTCCCGGGCCGCCGCCAGCGCCGCCAGGTTCCCCGCCGTGCCCCCGCTCACGAACACCCCGCCGGCCGAGTCCGGCAGGCCCGCCAGGCCGGCCAGCCAGGCCAGGGCCTGGTTCTCGGCCCAGATTGGCCCGGCCCCCTCCATCCAGGAGCCTCCGAAGATCGAGGAGGCCCCCACGACCAGGTCGAACAGCACCGAGGCCTCGGTCGGGG
>JBIKWW010000078.1:0-10716 GCA_044356125.1 Acidimicrobiia bacterium | reverse complement strand
TGGGTGATCAGCCCCCACGCGCTGGGGCGGCCCCGCCGCTCTTCCAGGGTGGGGATCGACTTCGGGGGCCGGTCCGAGGTGATGACGATCTGCCGGCCGCTGTTGTGCAGGAAGTTGAAGGTGTGGAAGAACTCGTCCTGCGTGCCTTCCTTGCCGCCCATGAACTGGATGTCATCGATCAGCAGCACGTCGCAGTCCTCGCGGTAGCGGCGTTTGAAGGCCATCGGCTGGTTCGTGCGGATCGAGTCCACGAACTCGGTCACGAAGGTCTCCGTCGAGACGTACCGCACCCGCATGATGGGGTAGTTCTGGCGGACGTAGTGGGCGATGGCCTGCAGGAGGTGGGTCTTGCCCAGGCCGGAGTCGCCGTAGATGAACAGCGGGTTGTACGAGCGGGCGGGCGTCTCGGCCACGGCCAGGGCGGCGGCGCTGGCGAAGCGGTTCGACTGCCCGATGACGAAGTCCTCGAACGTGTAGCGGCTGTGCAGGGCCTGGTCCCCCGTCCGCGGGGCGGCGGGCCCGGCGGAGGTGTCGCCGAGCGTCGCGGCGCCGGTCGCATGGGTGACGGCGGGCCCCGTCGGGGTGGGGGTGGCCGGGCCGGCGACCCCACCGGACCGGTCGGATGCCGCGGCGGACACCGGACCGCGGTCGAGGGGGCCCTCCCCGACCAGGGGGACCAGCTCGACGGCGATCCGACCGGGATCGACCACGTCGATCACGACCTGTTCCACGGTGGCGTCGTGCTCCCGCACGATCGTGCGCAGCAGCTCGGCGAAACGCGACTCGATCCGGTCCTTCACCAGCGCATTCGGGGCATCGAGCACCAGGTTGGAATCCTCCACACGGGCCCGGTCGAGCTCCGCGAAGCAGGTGTTCCAGATGACCTCCGAGACCTGGTCGCGCAATGCCGCAGCGGAGCGGCGCCACAGCTCCTGAGCCTGGGTCATGGGGTTGCTTCCTCCGTCGTCAACAGCATCGTCCCCAGGTGTGGACAACGTCGGGCCGACGGCCGTGACGAGGGGGGAAGCTCGATATCCACAGGGGGCGATGACCGTAGCACCTGCCGGCTGCGACTGTCCCGGGCGGTCCGGCCCCGGGGTGATCGGGGGGTGACCGGGGGGTGATCCGGGGGTGATCGGCCGGTGATCCGGGGCCGGTCCGGGCCGGTCGGGGAGTTCTCTAGACTGTCACGGTTCGACAGCCGATCGCCCTCGTGGTCGGCTGCCGGCAGTCTGAGATCCGGTCGGGCCCACCGCAAGCCAGCCGGCCGAGTCCCCTCGAGGTTCCCCGATGAAGCGCACGTTCCAGCCCAACAACCGCCGACGCGCCAAGAAGCACGGCTTCCGCTCGCGCATGGCCTCGGCCAGTGGCCGCGCCGTGCTCAAGGCCCGGCGCATCAAGGGCCGGGCCCGGTTGTCGGCCTGAGGCCCACGCCGACGCCCGTCACGATCCCCGTCACGTCCCGTCGCCATCCCTGTCGCCATGGCATCGGTCGCCGCCGGGCGCTGGTGGTCGGTGCGATCCCGCGCGCACATCGACCTGGTGTCCCGCTCGCCGCACCGTGCTTCGGGGCGCTTCGTGGCCGTCCGGGTGGCGTCGGTCGGTGACGGGGCTCCTCCCCGCCTGCTGCTGGCCGTGAGCCGCCAGGTGGGCCCTGCCGTCGTGCGCAACCGGGTGCGTCGACGCATCCGCCATGCCCTGCGGGGCTGTTCCCTGCCGTTCGTCGCCCCCGCTGCCGCCCCGTTGGTCGGGCCGCTGGACGCAGGTCTGGGCGAGGGTCTGGGTGGAGCCCTGGTGATGGTGCGGGCCACGCCCGCCTCGGCGACGGCGACCTGGTCCGAGCTGGCCGACGACGTGTGCAACCAGCTCGGTCGGGCCCTGGTCGGCCCCGGCAACCAGCCGGGCCGCACCGGCCGACCCGGCCCGGAACGCCCATGAGCGCCGGACACGCCCCGGTGCCACTGGAGGCACCCGGCCCCCTCGTGCGCCGGTGGCCGCGCAATCCCGTGGCCGTCATCCTCGTCGCCCTCATCCGCGCCTACCGGATCGTCTTCGCCGGCCGGCCCAGCCCCTGTCGGTTCGAACCGACGTGCTCGGCGTACGGGCTCGAGGCCGTGCTGGTGCACGGCGCCGGCCGTGGCGCTTGGCTGACGGCCCGGCGGATCGTCTCCTGCCGCCCCGGTGGCGGTCTCGGCTGGGACCCCGTCCCACCTCCCCGCTCCGCCGCGTCGTCGAACACGAGTTCGAACGACGCCTGTCCACTCCACGTCGAGGAGGCCGGTCATGGCCGTCATTGACCTGCTGTTCCGGGGGATGGCGAAGCTCGTCGCCGTCCTCTACAGCTTCACCAACAGCTACGGCCTGGCCATCATCGGCCTGACGATCGTGGTGCGCCTGATCCTCTTCCCGCTCACGGTGAAGCAGGTCCGCTCCATGCAGGCGATGGCGGCGGCCCAGCCCGAGATCAAGAAGCTGCAGGAGCTCTACAAGCAGGACCGCCAGCAGCTCAACGCCGAGATGATGCAGTTCTACCGGGCCAACGGGATCAACCCGGCGGCCGGCTGCTTCCCGCTGCTGCTCCAGGCGCCGTTCCTGATCGCCCTGTACAACGTCATCTACGGCCTGACGCGGGTCGACGAGCTCAACTGGCTCATGGTCCGCCTGCCCCGGCCCAAGTACCTCGACCACGGCTCCGAGCTCTACCGCAGCCTGGTCGACTCCGGTGGCCGGATGGTCTCCTTCAGCGTCGATCTGGCCCAGAGCGCGGCCGGGTTCCGGGGCTCGCTGGGGGACCGGCTCCCGTACTACTTGCTCGTCGTGCTGGTGGCCGTGACCGGCATCGCCCAGCAGGTCCAGATGATGCGCAAGTCGCCGCCCACGACCGACCAGGCGGCCCAGATGCAGCGCATCATGAAGTACCTGCCGATCCTGTTCGCGGTCTTCGCCTACAACGTCAAGGCGGGCGTGGTCCTGTACTGGATCGCCGGCAACCTCTGGACGATGGGCCAGACCCAGTTCCTGTACCGGAAGTCGGCCCCCAAGCCCGTCATCAAGGGGATCGACGGCGAGGAGCTCAAGACCCGTCCGGCCCCCTCGGCGCCGGCGGTTCCGGCCGCCCCCGCCGGACGGGGGTTCCGGGCGGCGCTGGCCGCGGCCCGGGAAGCAGCGGCCACTCCGCCGCCCGGCCGCAAGGGCCGCTCCGAAGAAGCCGCGTCGAACGGGAGTGCGTCGGGCGGGAGTGCGTCGGGCGGGAGTGCGTCGAACGGGAGCACCGGCTCGAAGCAGAACGGCTCGAAGCAGAACGGCTCGAAACCAGCGGGCGCCGGCGGCCCCAAGGTCACGCCGAAGGTCACGTCATCGACCTCGGCCGGAAAGAACACCACCAAGCAGACCGTGCGCAAGCCGTCGGGCCCCCAACGTGGCGCCTCCGGTACCTCGCGATCAGGCAAGAAGAAGGGCTGAGCGAAATGGATTGGATCGAGGTCTCGGGACGGACCGTGGAGGAGGCGGTGGCCGCAGCGGCCGCCCAGCTCGGCGTCGACCCGTCGGCGATCGAGCACGAGGTGATCGAGCCGGGCAAGCCAGGTCTGTTCGGCCGGACCCGCGTCGATGCCCGGATCCGGGCTCGGGCCGGCGCCCCCCGCCGCAGCCGCGGTCGGGTCACTCGCCCGTCGTCGCGGACCGGCGGCGGGTCGGCACCCGAAGGATCGGGCTCGGGCTCGACCGACGAGCGCCCTGGCCCGCCCCCCCGCCGGACCCGCCGCAGCCCCGATCGGGACACGCCCCGGGACACGCCCCGAGACACTCAGCGCGATGCCCAGCGCGATGCCCAGCGCGATGCCCAGCGCGATGCCCCCCGTGACCCGGTGGATCAGGAGGCAGTGGCCGAGGAGGCCATCCGGTTCCTGAGTGGCCTGTTCGAGGTCATCGAAGCCGAGGTCGCCATCTCCTGGCGTCCGATCGACGACGAGACGCTCCAGGTCGAGGTGACGGGACCCAACCTGGGATTCCTGGTGGGTCGCGGTGGCCAGACGCTGCAGGCCATTCAGGACCTCGCCCGGCTGCGGGTCCACCACGCGCTCGGTGTGCGCAGTGGTCGGCTCATGCTCGACATCGCCGGCTACCGCGAGAAGCGCAAGGCGGCGCTGGAGCAGTTCACCGACCGGGTCGCTGACGAGGTGCTCCGTTCCGGCGAGCGTCGGGCCATGGAGCCCATGAACGCCGTCGATCGCAAGGTGATCCACAACCGGGTGGGCTCCATCGCCGGCGTGCGCTCCGAGTCCGAGGGCGAAGAGCCGAACCGACGCGTCGTGCTGCTGCCTGCCTGAGGTGGCACCGTCCCGGGAGCCGACTCCCAGCCCCGATTCCAGGGGCGGCGACGAACCTGGCTCGGGCGCCCCGAAGGGGGCCGGCGGTCCGGGCACGGCGGTGGTGCCGAGCGCCGCCGCATGGGACACCGAGGGCCGACGGGCCGTCGAGGCCGTGCTGGAGGAGTCGCGTCGGCTCGGTTTTCTCGGGCCCGGACCCGTCGAGGCCCACATCGACCATGCGATGGCATGTGCCGATGTGGTGGCTTCCTGCCTCGATCTCGACACGGACCGGATCCGCCACGGCGTCGACCTCGGCACGGGGGGCGGGCTTCCTGGTCTGGTCCTGGCGGCGTGCTTCCCGACGGTTCGTTGGACGCTGCTCGACTCCATGGCCCGTCGGACGTCCGCACTGGCTGCGGCCGTGGCCCGGGTCGCCTCGCCCGTGTTCGCCGGCGTCAGCATCGTCACGTCGCGGGCCGAGGAGTGGGCGGTGGGCGAGGGTCGCGAAGCCGCGGACCTGGTCGTGGCCCGGAGCTTCGGGCCCCCGTCGATCGTCGCCGAGTGCGCCGCACCGATGCTGCGCATCGGCGGCTGGCTGGTGGTCTCGGAGCCACCGGTGCCGACCGGTCGATGGGCGGGCGTGACAACGGCGCCGCTGGGGCTGGGTCCAGCAACCCTGGTCCGGGCCCGGGATGCCTGGTTCACCCGACTCCGACGGATCGGCCCGATCACGACGGTCTTGCCGAGGCGCCCGGCGGTCATGGAGAAGCGACCCTGGTTCTGAGCTCCGGTTCTGAGCTCCGGTTCTGAGCTCCGGTTCTGAGCCGGGGGCCGAGCAGCGGGGCCCTGGGAGGTTCTGACGACCCCGATCATGTTCCACGTGGAACATGCGGGGCCTGCTCCGGGGCTGGGTGTTCCACGTGAAACATCGGGGGTCGGGGTGCGCCCCCTCTGACGGGAGTGCGAGCGCGGTCGTCGCGTTTCACGTGGAACACGACGGATCGTTCCGCCCCAGCCATCCCGGTCCGTCGTCGGCCTTCCTGTGGGCGTGTTTCACGTGAAACCTGACCCAACCGAGCCGACAATGCTTGACCCGGAGCCCTGGGATGGTCACCATGGGCGACCCGTCGACGCCTCTCGAGGAGAAACCATGTCCGACCCGTCTGCTGCTCCGGTGGAAGCTTCGAAGCATCCGTTGCAGCGACCGCTGCCCCGGGTGATCGCGGTTGCCAACCAGAAGGGTGGCGTGGGGAAGACAACGACCACGATCTCGCTCGCCGCCTCCCTGGCCGAGCTCGGCTACCGGGTGCTCGTCGTCGACCTGGATCCCCAAGGCAACGCCAGCACCGGGCTGGGGGTCAATCCCCGCACCGCCGCCTCCAATGTCTACGAGGTGCTCATGCGGGATGCGCCCTTGGCCGATGCGATCGAGCCCACGGACGTCAAGAACCTGTTCGTCGCCCCGACGACCATCGACCTTGCCGGAGCAGAGATCGAGCTGGTCCCCGCCTTCAGCCGGGAGCTGCGACTCAAGCGGGCCATCGCCACGGTGATCGACGACTTCGACTTCGTCTTCATCGACTGTCCCCCGTCGCTCGGCCTGCTCACGGTCAACGGGTTGGCCGCAGCCACGGAGATCCTCGTGCCCATCCAGTGCGAGTACTTCGCGCTGGAAGGGCTGGGTCAGCTGATGCGCAACGTCAACCTCGTCCAGTCCAATCTCAACCCGACCCTCGAGATCAGCACGATCGTGCTCACCATGTACGACGCCCGGACCAAGCTGGCCGACCAGGTCAGCAAGGAGGTCCGGGCCCACTTCGGAAATCGGGTGAGCCGCCACGTGGTTCCCCGATCGATCCGGCTGTCGGAGGCCCCGTCCTTCGGCCAGCCGATTACCATCTTCGATCCATCCTCCCGGGGCGCAGTGGCGTACCGGGGACTCGCCAAGGAGATGAGCGGTGGCCCGGCAAAGCGGACTCGGTAGGGGGCTGGGATCCTTGATTCCCGCCGCGGACGATCAGTTGCCGGCCATGCCCGGCGCTGCCCAGTTGGTGGAGGTGCCGATCGCCGCGATCCGTCCCAACCCCCACCAACCTCGGGACCATTTCGACGATGAAGCGCTCCAGTCGCTGGCCGACAGCATCCGTGAGCTCGGCGTCCTCCAGCCCGTTCTGGTGCGGGCGGTCGGTGATCGCGAGTACGAGCTCATCGCTGGCGAACGACGCTGGCGGGCCGCCCGGCGGGCCGGGCTCACCACCATCCCTGCGGTGGTCCGACGGGTCGAGGATCGGGCCTCCCTGGAGCAGGCGCTGGTCGAGAACATCCAGCGCCAGGATCTCAATCCGCTGGAGGAGGCGGCTGCGCTCCAACAGCTCATCGACGACTTCAACCTGACCCACGACGAGGTGGCCAAGCGGGTCGGCAAGAGTCGTGCCGCCGTGACCAACGCGTTGCGACTGCTGGGTCTCTCCCCCAACCTCCAGCGCCTGGTGCGGGAGGGTCGCCTGACGGCCGGGCACGCCCGAGCCCTCCTGGGCACGGCCGACAAGAGCTACCAGGAGTCGCTGGCCAAGCGTGTCGTGACCGAGGACCTCACCGTCCGGGCGGTCGAAGAGGCGGTACGGGCCCGTGAGCCGGGAATGCGGGGTCCCACGAGCTCGGCGGCCAAGCCGACGAGGCAGTCGGCCGACCGTCCGGCCGGCCTCGTCGAACTGGAGCTGCTGCTGGCTGAGCACCTCCAGACCAAGGTCGCCATCGATCTGGGGTCAGCCGGTTCGGGCCGGGTCACGATCCACATCGCCGATCTTCAGGATCTCGAACGTGTGTTCCGTCTGATGACCGCCAACGGAGAGGGGGAGCCCCCGCTCGACGAGTCGGTCGAGCTCGGCGACGACGAGGGCGCTCCCCTGGCCGGGTCGATCCGGGGCTCCTGAGCACTCGAAGGCCCTGGACCCGGTCCGGCTGACGCCGGACACCGGGACCCGAAGGCGCTCGGGCTCCGCTCAGAGGTGCGGGGCGAGCTCCTCGAGCAGCTTGCCCTTGGGCTTGGCGCCAACCGTCCGGTGGGCCAGTTCGCCGTTCTTGAACAGCAGCATCGTCGGGATGCTCATGACCCCGAAGCGCATCGCGGCGTCGGGATGCTCGTCGATGTTGATCTTGGCGATGGTGATCCGGCCCGCCTGCTCGGAGGCGATCTCCTCGAGGATCGGGGCGATCATCTTGCACGGCCCGCACCACTCGGCCCAGAAGTCGACCAGGATGGGCGTTGCCGCGCTCCCGATCTGCTCGTCGAAGGTGGCGTCGGTCAGCGTGACGATCCCTGCGGCCATGGTGGTCTCCTGGTTCGGCGCAGCCTGGGCTGCGGGTGGAAGATCGCCCGGGGGGCACGCCCCACGGACATCGCTGTCAACGCCGCGAGCCCTGCTTTGTTCCCGGGGCGGGCCCGGGTGTGACGCTCGGGACGCTCAAGCCGACGTTGCGTGGTGGGCGTGGGCCTCGAGCCAACGCTCGGCGTCGATGGCGGCCATGCACCCCGAACCAGCCGACGTGATGGCCTGCCGGTAGATGCGGTCCTGGACGTCGCCGCAGGCGAACACCCCGGCCACGTTCGTGTAGGCGGTGTGACCGGCGGTGACGACGTACCCGGCGTCGTCCATGTCGAGCTGGCCCTGGAACAGGTCGGTGTTGGGGACGTGGCCGATGGCCACGAACACGCCGGTGACGGGCAGCGTGTCGGTCGACCCGTCGACCGTGGAGCGCACCACGGCGCCGCTCAGCTGCTCGGTGCCGAGGAGATCCTCCACGGTGTGGTTCCAGAGGAACTCGATCTTGGGGTTGGCGAAGGCCCGGTCCTGCATGATCTTGGAGGCCCGCAGGCTGTCGCGACGGTGGATCACCGTCACCTTCGCAGCGAAGCGGGTCAGGAAGTTGGCCTCCTCGAGCGCCGAATCGCCGCCGCCCACGACGGCGATGTGCTGGCCACGGAAGAAGAACCCGTCGCAGGTGGCGCAGGTCGACACGCCGTGGCCGAGCAGGCGGGCCTCGCTCTCCAGGCCGAGCATGACGGCTCGGGCCCCGGTGGCCACGATCACGGTACGGGCGTGGAGCTCCTCGTTGCCGATCCACAGCCGGTGCGGCCCCTCGGACGGGTCGGCGCTGAAGCGCACGGAGGTGACCTTGTCCGTCCGGAACGCGGCTCCGAACCGGGCGGCCTGGGCCCGCATGGTCGTCATCAGCTCCGGCCCCTGGATGCCGTGCTCGAAGCCGGGGAAGTTCTCCACTTCCGTCGTGAGCATGAGCTGCCCACCGGGCTGGTCGCCGGTGGACGACGGCTCCCCCTCGATGACGAGGGGTGCCAGGTTGGCCCGGGCGGTGTAGATGGCAGCCGTGAGGCCGGCCGGTCCGGACCCGATGATGACGACGTCGTGCGCGGCGGGCGAGGGGGACAACGGGAGACCTCCGGGATCAGGACCCGACGCTCAGCGCGTCGGATGGCGCTTGCGCCACAGGAACAGCCACCCGACGAGCACCAGCAGCCCACCGACGATCGAGTAGGCGGCCCAGGCGTCGTTGCGGGCGGGCAGGAGCACCACGAGCAGGCGGACCGACCCGATGGTGAGCAGCAGCAGCATGACCATCAGCACGCCGAAGGCCATGAGGCCGTAGAGCGCCATCCTCACGGCCAGTACGACGCGGTCGGTGGTGGCGGCGCGGACCTTGGCGACCGTGCCCTCGACGCGATCGAGAACCTGGCTGACCCAGTCGGTCTCCGGTGCACTCACGATCTCGACACTAGTAGCGGTGCCTGCGGCTGGGCGCCGGTCGGGCGCCGGTCGGGCGCCGGTCGGGGAGGTTCAGCGCACGGGACGGTCGGTCAGGGCGGCGCACGAGTCGGCCCGGAAGGCCAGACCCCGTCGACCGCCCGTCGTGGCAACGATGAAGACGGCCACCGGATCGCCGTTGCCGGGCCGGGCGAGGGCCTCGGCGAGGATCGTGCCCACGGCTCCCGCCTCGGACCGGCAGGGGACGGCCGGTGCGGTGGCTGCGGGTGCCGCTGGGGCCGCTGGGGCCGCTGGGGCCGCTGGGGCCGCTGGGGCTCCGATGGACGTGGGGGCGACGCCCGGACCGGGCGGCACCCCGGCGGCCAGCACGTCGATGGCCCGGTCGATGTCGGCAGCCGTGCCCGGTTCGGTTCCGCTGCCGTTGGCGGCCACCGTTGCGTCCGGTGGACCCGGTGTGCCCGCCGCGCCCGGCATTCCGGGGGCGCCGCCACTGGACCGCTTGGCCGTCGGCGCTGCGGCCGCCTCAGCTGCCGGTCCGGCCGGCGATCCTGCTGCCGGGGCGAAGGGGGCGGCTGCGGACTTCGTTGCTCCGAGGGAACGGGCCGCCGACGTGGCCGGCCCGTTCGGAGGTGCGGCCAGAGGTGCGGTCGGAGGCGGGATGGGTGCGCTCGGGGATGGCCCCGGCGGGACGGTCCGGGGGACAACCGACGGGGGAGGTGCGGCCGCGGCCGCGGCCGTGGCGGACTCGGCTGTGGCGGACTCGGCTGTGGCGGACTCGGCTGTGGCGGACTCGGCTGTGGCGGACTCGGCCGTGGCGGACTCGGCTGTGGCGGACGAGGAATCGGCGGCCACCAGGGTTTCGGCATCCGGCGGCACCGGGCTGGACGGGTCGGCCCTCCGGGCCGTCGGGACGGCCGGATCGGTCGGGACGGTCACGGGGGCGTCCGCCAGCTGGCTGCCCCCTTCGGACGGTCCGTTGTCGAGGGCTGCCTGGATCACCGCTGAGGAACCGCCCATCACCGAGGCCACGATGGCCGCCGCTCCGACGAAGCGCACCACGCGACGGCGCCGGAACGGCACCGTTCGCCCGCCCTCCGGCGTCAGTTGCCCGCCCTCCGGCCGCCCCGGCCCAGCGGCCGCAGCCGCAGCGAGCTCGATGGGCTGCTCGATGGGCTGCTCGATGGTCGCCGGTTCGGCTTCGGCGGCCAGAGCGGCCAGCACGGCAGCTCGCCGGCTCGCCGCCGTCGGCGCCGGGACCGTCAGGAACGCCGCGACCGCCCCCAGGCCGGCGGCCCGGTCCGAGCAGGAGCCGCAGCCCGCCAGGTGGGTGTCGAGCAGCACCCGCTCGGGACCGCTCAGCGCACCGTCGAGGGACGCGCTGAGGGCCTCGTCGGTGAGGTGGTCACCGTCGAGCATCCAGTCCGAGGAGGAGGGCGGCTGGCTCATGCGTGGTCCCTTGGACGTTCGTCGACCCCCGGGGAGTTCCCGGACGGGCCGGAGATCTGCGCCGCCAGCGCGGCCCGACCCCGGGCGATGCGGGAGCGGACCGTGCCCGGGGGGATGCCGAGCACCTCGCCGATCTCGGCGTAGTCGAGCCCGGCCAGCTCCCGCAGCGCCAGCGCCGC
>JBIKWW010000464.1:0-3016 GCA_044356125.1 Acidimicrobiia bacterium | reverse complement strand
AGTCAGCCGGAACGGCCGGCCGCTCGGCTCGCTGCCACGACGCGATCATGGTCCGGGCGGTGAGCTCGCACGCCCGATCGGCGCTGGCTCGACCTCCCTCGAACATCCCTTCCAGGTGCAGGGCGATGATGCCGTGGAGGCTGCCGACGAGGGCCCGTGCGGCGGCGACCGGATCATCGGACCAGAGCGAGCGCGCCCTGACCAGCCGGCTCGCGGCCTGGTGGACCCGTAGGGCGAGCTGCCTGGCCTCCGGGGTCGCCATCGGGCCTTCACAGGCAACGCCACCGAAGCCGAACATCACCTGGTACAGCTGCACGTTGTCGAACGCGAACTCGACCTGGGCGTGGACCATGGCGAGCAGCTGCTTCGCAGGCGCGGCATGGATGTCGGTGCCGGCGTCGATGTGCGCGAGGAGTTGGGCGAAGCCCTCCCGGCGCAACTCGGCGAGGAGCGCGTCCTTGTTCTCAAAGTGCTGGTAGATGACCGGCGACGTGTAGTCGATTCGATCCGCGACCCGTCGGACGGTGACCGCAGGCCAACCCTCGTCACGGGCGAGCTCACGTGCTGCGTCCAGGATCAGCTGGCGGACGGCCTGGCGTTCGCGTTCCCTGCGTTCGGTTGCGCTCATCGACGAATCACCTCCAGGTGCGACGCTACCACCGTCACGTCTCTTGACATTGTTAGGAAGATCTGCCAACGTTAGATCATCAATCAACGAAAGGAACGCAACGTGCGGGCAATGCAGGTGACCAGACCAGGCGATGGAGTGAGACTCGTCGAGGTCGATGATCCGACGCCCTCCGCGGACGAGGCGCTGGTGCGGGTCGTCGCCGCCGGGGTGAACCCCATCGACGGCGAGATCGTTCGCGGCGAGTTCAACGAAGTGGCGTCGTATCCCCGCATCCTCGGTGTCCAGGGTGTCGGCCTGGTGGAGGGTGGCGACCCGGGCGCACGAGTGATGTTCTTCGGTGCCTACGGGGTGCTCCGCGACGGCGCCTGGGCCGAGCAGGTCTCGGTCAGCCGACATGACCTCATCACCGTCCCGCCGTCCGTCAGCGATGAGGAAGCAGCGGCGTTCCTGCTGCCGGCGGTGTCGGCCTTCGGCGCGCTGCGCCGAGGCGGGTTCGAGGCCGGTCAGCGCCTGCTGGTTCCTGCGGCCGGCGGCGCGGTGGGGCGCATGACGGTCAAGCTCGCAACCCTGCTCGGCGCCTCGTCGGTCATCACGACCGCAGGAACCTCGGAGAAGGCCGAGCAGGCACGGGCCGAAGGGATCGAGCACGTGATCGACCTGAGCACGTCGTCCATCGTCGAGCAGGTGCCAGCCCTCACGGGTGGAGCCGGCGTCGACCTGGTCGTCGACACCGTGGGTGGAGCGACGTTCGCGCACTGCCTGTCGGTGTGCGCGCCGAACGCGACGGTGGTCAGCGTGGGAGCAGCGTCAGGCGATGACGCGTCGGTGAACCTGATGCCGCTGCGCCGACGCCTGATCAGCGTCGTCGGGTTCAACGTCATGTGGGTGATGTTCGAACCCGGGTTGCTCCAGGAGGCCCTGGGCACCCTGGTGCCGCTCCTGGCTTCCGGGAAGCTGCGACCGCACGTGGCCGCGTCCTTCCCGCTCGCGGACGGCGGGCGCGCCCTCGAATCGCTGTCGAGCGACCGGCCCTACGGCAGCTACGTGCTGCAGATCGCCTGAGCCCGACGATGAACAGCATCCAGATTCCTGCTGCGATCGCCACCGTCGAGAAGGCGCGGTGCCTCGCCCTGACCACCTTCAAGAAGGACGGGACCGCGGTGTCCACACCGATCTGGTTCAACGTCATCGACGGCAAGATCCTCGTCACGACCGAAGCGAAGGCGTGGAAGACCAAGCGCATCGCGAACAACCCGCAGGTGCTGCTCGCGAAGTGCACCATGCGCGGCAAGGTCATCGGGCCGGCGTTCGCCGGCACGGCCCGCCTGCTGCCCGCCTCTGAGCTCCCGCGGGTGATGGCCGCGAAGAAGCGCCGCTACTTCCTGGCCCGTCTGGTCCAGTTGATGCCCAGCAAGCGCGACCAGGTCGCGATCGAGATCACCCCGAACTCATGAGCCCCGCCCGACGTCGACTCACCGTCGACCTCGGCCTCAGCGCACTGCTGGTGGCCACCTTCGCAACGCGCGAAGGCCCGGCTCGTCTCCCGCACGCCATCGCCGGCGGCGCCATGGCCGGGTTGGCGGTCTTCCATGTCACCCAGCACCGCGCCTGGGTCAGATCGGTCTGGGCCCGTCGGGCCGCCCATCCTCAACGCCGTCTCGCACTGCTGAACCTCGGCCTGGCAGCGGCCTACGCCCTGACCGTGCCGACGGGCGCTCTGGCCTGGTGGCAGGGCGGTGCATTCGCCACGGTGCACGTGATCAGCGGCTTCACCGCGATCGTCCTGTCGCTCACCCACCTCGCCATGAACCGTCGAGACCTGGTCCGGCTGGCCAGGCCCCGTCCCGGACGTACCAGCCCCAGCGAAGCATGAAGGAGCAACCGTGCCCGTCCACATGATCGGTGCCTCGCACAGCCCACTGATCGAGCTCTTCACCGACGCCCCGCTCCGAACCGAGCTCCTCGACGCGTTCCACGCCAGAGCCGAGACGCTCGCCGAATTCGACCCGGACGTGATGATCGTCCTCGGATCCGACCACTACACCGGATTCCACTATCGGATGCTCCCCTCCTTCTGCATCGGGCTCGCGGCGACCGCCGTCGACGACGCCGGCGGGACACCAGGCCGGCTCCAGGTACCGGTCGACCTGGCCGCCGACCTCGCCCGGCACATCCGCGACCACGACATCGACATCGCCGTGTCTCATGACATGGTCGTCGACCACGGGTTCAGCCAGGTCGCCGCCCGCCTGACGGGCGCCATCGACGCCGTTGCGACGATCCCGATCTTCATCTCGTCGAACACCGAGCCCCGACCGTCCCCCCGACGGGCGCGGGCGCTCGGGACCGCCATCGGCCGCTGGGCGCGAGCACGGGACCTCCGTG
>JBIKWW010000077.1:0-10751 GCA_044356125.1 Acidimicrobiia bacterium | reverse complement strand
GGCGATCATGGGTGACCCGCGATCGGCGTGGATGGTGAGCTGGTCACGGTCGATCCCGTATCGGCGACAGGTGGTGGCGATGAGCGCCTTGGCGATCGTCTCGGACTCGCGCTGCGCAATGGTCCAGCCGACCAGTTTGCGGGAGTAGATGTCGATGATGGCGTACAGGAAGAACCACGTGCGGGGCACGGGGCCACGGAGCTTGGTGATGTCCCAGGTCCAGCACTGGTTCGGGCCGGTCGCCTCGAGACGCGGCACCCCATAGGCACCGGCACGCTGGTGGCCTCCACGGCGTCGTTCCTTGACCAGGCCACGCTCGGCCAGGACCCGGTACATGGTGCGTTCCGAGCACAAGTACGTGCCCTCGTCGAGCAAAGCCGCGTACACCTGAGCGGGGGCCAGATCAGCGAAGCGTGGTTCGCACAACACGGCCACGACCTGGTCCTTCTCCGCCGAGCTGAGCTGTGATGGTGGCGGCCGACGTTCACGCCGCGGGCGGGTCCGGTCACGGCCACGGCCGGCCAGTTGTTGGCGGCGGTGACGGTAGGTACGCGGGTTCACCCCGAACGCCGCCGCTGCACGCGCCGTGGCGACCTTCTCAGCGAAGTGCTCGATGTGGGCCTCGAGCATCGCGTTCAGCTCGGCGGCGCGCTCTTGCGGGACATGTCCTGAGAGGGACCCGATGGGTGGTCCAGGTGCTACGCGGCTGTGGGTTGGTTGTTGGTGGTCCACGTGGCGGTGAACTCGCTGGGGGTGAGGTCGCCGTGGGCGGTGTGGGGCCGCTGCCAGTTGTAGTCGATGCGCCAGTCCTCGATGAGCACGCGTGCCTCGAGCAGGCTGTCGAACTGCCAGCCGTTGAGGAGCTCGTCACGGAACCGGCCGTTGAACGAATCGATCCAGGCGTTCTGCCAAGGGCTGCCGGGATCGATGAACACGCTCGCGGTGTCATTGAATCGGCACCAGTCCGCGAGCGCGTAGGCGACCAGTTCGGGGCCGTTGTCGATTCGCAGAAACCCGGGAGCGCCACCACGTTCGAACGCGAGGCGGTCGAGGACGTCGACGACCCGGTCGGCGTCGATGGAGTGATCGACCTCGATCGCCAGGCACTCGCGGGTGAACTCGTCGATGACGTTGAGCACCTTGATCGTGCGCCCGGAGGCGAGGGTGTCGAACTGGAAATCGAGCGCCCACAGGGCGTTGGGTCGGATCGGGCACATCGCCCCGACATGGGTCCCGATACCGGTGAGACGCTTCTTTCGTTTCTTCTGCGGGACACGGAGACCTTCATCGCGCCACAGGCGTCGGACACGTTTGTCGTTCACCTGCCAACCGGCCTTTCGGGCGGCTTTGGCTGCTCGTCGCCACCCCCAACGCGGGCGGCGCGTCGAGAAGTCGCGTAGGAACTTGCGCAGCCCGGCCTCCTCGTCGGGGACCGGTGGCGGGACGAGACGCTGCGTCGACCGGTGAATCCCGACGACCTTGCACGCTCGACGTTCGGACACCGGCCGAAGACCTCGACCACCACCCCCACGCAGTCTGCGAGCTGGCCATCTGCGACCAGAAGGACAACGGCTTCGCTTTCTGCCCATCCGGGCGCTTCCACGCCAACGGCGCCTGGCTCGCCCTGGCCACGCTCGCCAAGGCCCCGCCGCTCCGCAGGCCTCAGGGGCGGCCGAGGCCGAGCGCTCGGCGCAGGAAGTCGAGCTGCAGCAGCAGGAGGTTCTCGGCGACCTCCTCCTGCGGGGTCATGTGGGTGACGCCGGACAGGGGGAGCAGCTCGTGGGGCCGGCCGGCGGCCAGCAGCGCGTGTGACAGTCGCAGCGAGTGGGCCACCACGACGTTGTCGTCGACCAGACCGTGGATGATCATCAGCGGCCGCTGCAGGCGGGGTGCGTCGCCCACGATCGAGGACCGCTCGTAGGCCTCGGGGTGCTCGTCGGGATGGCCGAGGTAGCGCTCCGTGTAGGCGGTGTCGTAGAGGCGCCAGTCCGTCACCGGGGCGCCGGCGATGCCGGCGTGGAACACGTCGGGGCGGCGCAGCACGCACAGCGCGGCCAGGTAGCCGCCGAAGCTCCAGCCCCGGACGGCCACCCGGGAGGTGTCGAGGTCGTGATGGTCGGCGGCGAGCGCGGCCAGGGCGTCGGCCTGGTCCTCGACGGCATGGGCGGCGAGATCGAGGTTGACCGCCTTCTCGTAGGCCGGCCCGGGCCCGGGCACGCCCCGGTTGTCGGCCACCACCACGGCGAAGCCCTGGTCGGCGAACCACTGCGAGGTCGTGTGCGCATTGCGGGCGTCGAGCACCCTCGGGGCGTGGGGGCCACCGTAGGGGTCGAGCAGGACCGGGAGCCGGGTCCCCGGCGTGTGCCCGGTGGGCAGCAGCAGCGCCGTGGGGATCCGGCGGCGCCCGACGCGGGCGAAGTGGGGGGCGGGCGTGACGAGGGGCGTCTCGGCGAGGTTGGCGATCGTGCCGAGGGCGATCCCGTCGTGGAGCACGGTGATGGTCGCCGTGGGCCGTGTCACCGACACCGACCGCACCACCAGCGTGGGGTGGGCGGCGTCGGCCGGCCAAGCGACGGTGGCGTCGTGGACACCCGGATCGTCTGCCCCTCCGGCGAGCACGGCAGGCGGTCCGCCGGCGAGGGGCATGGCGACGATGGCGTTGCGGGCGGTGTCGTCGGCCAGGCCGGGCACCGCTGCCGTGGTGGCGTGGGCGACGGCCACGACACGCTCGCCGTCGATGTGCAGGATCCGGTCGACCTGGAGCCCGGCGGGCGTGACCGGCCCCGACCCGGCGATGGCCAGGCGTCGTGTCCCCTCAGGGCCTTCTCCGGACCCGGCCACGGTGTCGGCCATGGTGTCGGCCATGGTGTCGGCCACGGTGTCGACCGTGGTCAGCACGCGGCCGCCCGGGAGGAGCACCGGGAGACCGGGCACGACGTCGATCCAGGCGTCGTCGTGCTCATCGGCCAGCGTGGTCGCGGCCCCCGTATCGGGGTCCACCAGCAGTGTGCGCTGATCGAGCTGTCGGCGGTCCTGCACGGTGAGGGCCAGACCCCGCTCGGTCCAGCCGACGACGGTCAGGTACGGGTGGGTGCCGGTGTCCCAGACCACCGTCCGGCGCTGCCCGCGGGCGGTTCCGGTGGCCTCGATGACGCTGAGACCGATCTCGGCGTTGGCCGTGCCGGCGGCCGGGTAGCGGTGGGGGGTTGGCTCGCGTTCGGGGTTGGTCGGATCGGCCAGCCACCACACGCCCACGGGGGCCACGTCGGTGCGCTGGGCCAGGAGCCGGGTGCCGTCGGGTGACCACCAGAACCCCCGGAAGCGGTGGTGTTCCTCGGCGGCCACGAAGTCGGCCGCACCCCACGAGACGGTGGGGGAGGGGTCGGAGGCCAGCTCGATGTCGGTGCCGTCGCCCAGCTCGAGCAGCCGGAGCGCAGGGCCCACCAGGTAGGCGACCCGTGTGCCGGTCGGATCCACCCGGGGATCGACGACACCGGACGGCACCGCGTGCACGGTCGTATGCGCGCTGATGAGATCGTGGGTGACGAGGGTGCCGGCGAGGGCGAACGAAACGACCGTGCCGGCGCGGTCGGTCGCGAAGGCGGTGATGCCCGAGGCCGTCTCCCGCATCCGCTCACGACGTGCCCGCTCCTCGGGCGGCAGGTCGCCGTCGGCGAAGCCGATGGCCCGAGGGTCGACGATCATGACCTCCCGGTTGTGCTCCGGGCGGCCCGGATGCAGCTCGGCCAGCCACAGGCATCCCACCGGGTCCGATCCGCCGGAGCTGCGCAGGAACAGCACCCGGACCACCCCGTCGCCGAACGCGTCGCGCTCGACGATGCGGAAGGCTCGGGGCTCGCCGAGGGAGAACCGGCGGGTGCGGGCGTACTGGCGGGGGAAGGAATCGGGCCGGGGACTGGGCATGGCTGAGGACTGTAGGGACCTCCGGGCGGGCCTGGCGGCCGAACCGGTCGGCCGACCAGCCGGCGGGCCGACCGGTAGGCTCAGATGTGCATGCCGGGGAATCGGGCCCACCGTGATCCAGTCCGCTGACGGGTCACCCGACGAGCCCCGTGAGCGGTCCCGGCCCGGGTCGGGCGACGGGCCCCCGTTCGGGCCGAGCGACGCGGTGATCGGGGTGCCCGGCGTCGCCTGGGGCGAGGCCGAACGGCTCCGGTGGCGGCGGTCGCGGGTGCGTCGGCGCAGCTACGCCGACGACGTGGTCCGGCGGGTCGAGGCGCTGAGCGACCGGTTCGACGTCGACGGGTACGGGGCCGTCACCGACGGCGACGAGCGCCATCGGATGTTCGCCCTGCGGACCCGCCGGGCCGCCGGTCGGCGTCCGGCGCTGCTCGTGACCGGAGGTGTCCACGGCTACGAGACCAGCGGGGTGCTGGGGGCGCTGGCCTACCTGGAGCGCCATGCCGAGGAACACGGCCGCGACCTCGATGTGATCGTGGCGCCGTGCGTGAGCCCGTGGTCCTACGAGCGGATCCAGCGGTGGAACGCGTCGGCGGTCGATCCGAACCGCTCCTTCCATCCGGGGTCGGATGTCGTCGAGGCGGTGTCGCTCATGGACTACGTGTCCTCGCTGGGGGCGGACGTGCTCGTGCACGTCGACCTGCACGAGACGACCGACACCGACGAGACGGAGTTCCGCCCCATGCTCGCCGCCCGCGACGGAATCCGGCACACCCCCGGTGAGATCCCCGACGGCTTCTACCTGTGCGGCGACACCGAGCGCCCGGCGCTGGGGTTCCAGGCGGCGGTGATCGCCGCCGTCGCCCGAGTCACCCACATCGCCGAGCCCGGCGCGACGGGGGCGATCATCGGCACGCCGATCGCCGCCCCGGGCGTGATCCTGTACCCGCTGCGCCATCTCGGCCTCTGCGCAGGCATGACCGACGCCCCCTGGCGCACCACCACCGAGGTGTACCCCGACAGCCCCAGGACCACGGCCCAGGCGTGTGTGGAGGCCCAGGTGGCTGCCGTGTGCGCGGCCGTCGCCCACGCCCGGGTGGTCCGGTCGGTCAGCGGCGGATGCCCGTGATCAGGCACACGACGGGCTGATCGGGAGCGAGACCGCCCGCGGCGTGCAGGGCCACGGCGCCGGCCAGGCCTGCCGTACCCGTCTCGTCGGCCCGGCTGCCGGAGACGGCGTTGGCCCGCTCCAGGGCGCGCTCGTCGACGACGATCGGCCAGCCCCCGGTGGCGAGCATCACGGAGACGGCGGTCTGCCAGTCGTAGGTCTCGTCGTCGAGGATGCCCGTGGCGATGCTCACCGGCTCCTCCTCCCAGGGCCACATCACCCTCGAGCGGTGCGTCACGGCCCAGCGCCGGGCCTCGTGGACGGCCTCGGTGGCGTCGGGAGCCCGGAGCGCGGCGGCCACGGCGGCGTCTCCGTCACCGGAGACCGCCGAGCGGCCCAGGCTGGCCAGCGCCCGCCCGGCCACGGCCTCCCAGGCCCGGCGCAGCGGTGCCGCCCCCTCGCTCTGCACGAGATGGACCGCGGGCATGGCGTCGAGGCGGCCGAGCGCGACGGCGTCGAGCAGGCCCCGGGTCGTGGCCGTGGCCAGGGCCCCTCCTCCCACCTGGATGAACAGTCGGGCCGGGGCCAGCCCGGCGATGGCGAGCTGGTCAGCCAGCTCGTGGCCGAGCGTGGTGCCCCCGTCGATGGTCAGCCCGTTCTCGGGACCCTGGCAGCAGAACGGCACCGCGCCCCGCCGCACGGCCTCGTGGAAGCGGTGCAGGCAGGGATCGCCGGGCGGGTCGGTGGCCAGCCGGGGCGCGTGGTGGACGTTGGCCCCGAGGGCCCGCAGCCGCTCCTGGACGGCGGGGTTGGCCGTCGGCGGCACGAACACGTCGATGGGTCGGCGGGAGGCCCGGGCGAGCGTCGCCGCCCCGAGGGCGGCGTTGCCGCAGGAGGCGATGGCCAGGCGGGCCGAGGTGGGGACCCGGCGGATCTCCAGGTGCAGCAGCAGTCCCATGAGGTGGCGGGCCTTGTGCGAGCCGGCGACGTTGCCCGTCTCGTCCTTGGCCCATACGGGCACCCCGAGGGCGTCGGAGGCGGCGTCGGCCAGATCGAACGGGGTGATGGTGAACGGCGTCCCGGCCACCGACGCGATGCGCTGCTCGAGGCGCTGGACGAGGGCCACGTGGTCGGCGTCGGTGCGGCCCATGGCCCGGTGCAGCCAGTAGCTGTGCTGGAGCGTGCGGTACCGCACGAACGGGTCGACGCTGGTGTCGGTCGGCCACTCGGCCACGCCGGCGGCCACGGGTGACCAGGCCAGCACGTGGTCGACGTCGCGGGCGCGCTCGGCGTTGGGGCAGCGGTACGGCGCCTGCACGTAGGGATCGGCCGGGTCCACCTCGGCCGCGCACCCGGCGCAGCGCAGCACGACGGGAACCCGGGGAGCCATGGCCTCAGCCCGCCGAAGCGACCCGGGCGTTGAACTCGTTGATGCGCTCGTCCCAGGCCGCCACCAGGGGCCGGATCCCCTTCCAGAAGTCCTGTGAGCGCCGAACCTCGAAGTCCTGCACGCTCACGCCCTGCTGCTCCACCCAGGTGTAGTAGCCGAGGTTGAAGATGCGGTTGCGGTCCCGGGTGGACAGCTCGAGGTAGTCGTCGGTGTCGACGGCGGCCAGGTGGCGTCCGGCGACGTCGGCGGCGTCCACGGCGTCGAAGCCCTGCCGGTAGGACCGGGCGAGGAGCTTCTCCCGCTCGGAGGGGTAGAGCTCGGAGCCGTCGGTGGCGACGGTGATCACGACGTCGTCCTCACCCAGCCCGTACCACTTGGCCGTCTTGATCGCGGCGAGGACGTTGGCGATCGAGGAGAAGCCGAGATGGGTGAGCCGCTCGACGACCTCGGCCGGGACGTCCATCCGGTCCCGCAGGTGGGCCTTGCCCGCGTCGGAGTTGAAGAGGAGGTCGAGATGGTCGGTGGCGCGGTCGCTGATGCCGCACACGGCGTCGGTGTTGGTGACGTTGTGGATGAGCGGGATGTGCTTGTCGCCGATGCCCTGGATGTTGTGCTCGCCGAAGCCGTTCTCCAGCATGGTCGGGCACTCGACGGCCTCGACGGCCACGATGCGGGCCCCGTAGGCGTCCTTCAGGTGGTCGCCGGCGGCGATGGTGCCGGCCGACCCGGTGGCGCTGGTGAAGGCGGCGAGGCGCAGCGGACGGCCCGACTGGGCGGCCACGTGCTCGAAGACGTGGGCCAGGGCCCGACCGGTCACGGCCCAGTGGCCGAGGTGGTTGGCGAACTCGCAGAACTGGTTGAGGATGACGTTGGCCGGGTCCCGCTCCAGCTCGTTGCAGGCGTCGTAGATCTCCTTGACGTTGGACTCGGTGCCGACCGTCTTGATGATGTCGGAAGGGTCCTCCGTCCAGCGCTCCAGCCACTCGAAGCGCTCCCTGCTCATGCCCTCGGGCAGGATGGCCGTGCCCCGGCAGGCCATGATCCGGCTGATGGCAACTCCTCCGCGCGCGTAGTTCCCGGTGGAGGGCCAGATGGCTCGCTGGCGCGTGGGGTCGAACTGGCCGGTGACGATCCGCGGGGCCAGGCACGAGTAGGCGGCCAGCACCTTGTGGACCCGGACCATGGGGAACACGCAGCCGAGGACCACGACGATGGGAGCGGGCACACCGGTGAGCGACGGCGGCAGCACCAGGTGGACGGGCACGTCGACCCGGGAGCGGCGGTCGGTGGCGTTGTACCAGTGGACCCGCCACAGGTTGCGGGCGTCGGGGGTGTCGGGATCGAGCCCGGCGAGGGAGGCGACGGCGTCGGTCGGGGCGGTGGTCGGATCGGCCAGCTGGGCGAACGTCGGCATGACGATGCCCCGCTCCCGGAAGCGCCGCACGGCGGCGTCGTAGGACCCCTGGTCGACGAGCTCGGCGGTGAGGCCGAGCTTGAGGCTGGGGGCGCTGGCGTGCAGAGCGGTCGACATGGACTCCATCCTTGCCGATGGGGGCGGGGCGCCGGGTGCGGGGCGGGCCGGGGCGACGTGGCAGGCTCGGGCCATGGATCGCATCGAGCTGCGGGGAATCCGGGCCGTCGGCATCATCGGCGTGCTCCACGAGGAGCGGGTGCGCCCCCAGCCCTTCGAGGTCGACCTCGACATCGAGCTGGATCTGTCCGAGGCGGGCCGCACCGACGACCTGGTCCACACCCTCGACTATGGGCCGCCGTTGGCCAAGGTCCAGCGCATCGTGTCCGAGGAGGGCCACGAGCTGCTGGAGCGGGTCGCCGCCCGCATCATCGAGGAGGTCATGGCCGACGAGCGCGTGGCCGGCGTCGACGTCGTCGTCCGCAAGGTCCGTCCGCCCGTCCCCGTCGACGTCGCCACCACAGCCGTCCGCATGCGCCGCTCGCGGGAGGAGCTCGACCAGGTCCGTCGACCCGCCGTCCGTGCGTTCCTGGCGTTGGGGTCCAACGTCGGCGACCGCCGGGCCACCCTGATCGACGCCATCCGGGCCACTCCGGAGGCGGTGGCCATGAGCGGGCTGTACGAGACCGAGCCCATCGGCGGTCCCTCCGGTCAGGACCCGCACCTGAACCTGGTGCTGGAGCTGCGCACCCGGCTCGACCCGTACGCCCTGCTGGCCCACTGCCAGCGCCTGGAGCGGGCCGCCGGCCGGGTGCGGACGGTGCGCAACGGGCCGCGCACCCTCGACGTCGACATCCTCTGGTTCGACGACGTCAAGATCGAGTCGGCCCTGCTGACCCTGCCCCATCCGCGCATGTTCGAGCGACGCTTCGTCCTCACCCCGCTGGCCGACCTCGCCCCCGAGCTGTGCCCGGACGGCTGGCGGGACCGTCTCCCCCCGGCCGGTGTCGAGCGCGTCGCCGATCTCGACGTCACGCTCTGACGGCCCGTGGTCGCCATCGCGTCCGTCCGGGCGACGCCGATCAACGTCCCCATGGTGGCCCCCTACCGGTTCTCGTTCGGGTCGCTCGCCAGCTTCACGACGACCATCGTCGAGGTGACCGACGGCGACGGGGTCACGGGCATCGGCGAGACCCCGCACGGCGACCTCTCGTCGCTCGTGACCGGGATGGGGCAGCGGCTCGTCGGCCTCCCCGTCGATGCGCTCAACGCCCACGAGGACCGCTGCGTGGCCCGCACCGGGTTCAGCCTCTGGGACGACTCGGCCGCCGAGCGGCGGGCCTTCGGCGGCATCGAGATGGCTCTGTGGGACCTGCGCGCCCGCCGTGCCGGCGTCCCGCTCGTCGAACTGCTCGGCGGTCGGGTGCGCGACACGGTCGCGTTCACCGAGTACTTCGCCCTGCGAGAGGGGCGCGAGGACACGCCCGACGCGGTGGTCGACGCATGCGTCGCGCTGGCCGCCGAGTTCGACGTGCCGTGGTTCGAGGGCAAGGTCGGGGTGCTCGACGTCGAGACCGAGATGCGCATGGTCGAGCGTCTCGTGCGCGAGCTCGGACCCGGGCGCGTGCTGAGGCTCGACGCCAACGGCGCTTACACGGTGCCCACCGCCCGGACCGTGTGCCGTCGCCTGGAACACCTCGGCGTCACCTGGCTCGAGGACCCGTGCCGCACGCTCGACGAGACGGCGCGCCTGCGCGACGGCGGAACGTCGGTCTCGTTCTCGACGCACCAGGCCGACCTGGCGCGAGCGGTGCGCACCGGTGTGCCCGACGCCTTCTGCCTCGACCTCACCGAGCTCGGCGGCATCCGGCGCACGCAGGACTTCCTGCGTGCCTGCGCGGCCGTGGGGACCGACTTCTGGTGCTACTCGGGCGACGGTGGCGTGATGACGGCCGCCTACCTGCACCTGACCGCGGCCGAGCACTCGATGATCCGCCCGCACCAGAGCCTGTTCCGCTTCACCGCCGACGTGGTCGTGGAGCAGGGCCACTGCTCACCGCGTGGCGGTGTGCTGCCGGTGCCCGACGGCCCCGGCCTCGGGGTCACGCTCGACCGCGTCGCCCTCGCCCGCCTGCACGAGCGCTACCGCTCCGAAGGGGCCATGGCGACAGCCGACGACGGCCGTTCGTACCGCCAGGCGTTCCGCCAGCAGTGAGACGGGCCGAGACGGGCTGAGACGGGCAGCGACGCGGTCGTGACGCGGTCGTGACGCGGGTCGTGACGCGGGTCGTGACGCGGTCGTGACCGCTACGGCCGACCCGTCCGAGCCGGGTCACTCCAGGCCGACGCGACGGCGGGCGGCGGCGACCTGCGCCGGGTAGTGCACCCGTCCGTACTCGGGCCCGGCCCGCACCACGATCTCCATGAGCTCCTCGTGCTGGGGCGTCTCCCGCCATGGCAGGGCGACGTACAGGGGCAGGCCGAAGCACCGCAGCTCGGACAGTCGGGAGTACACCTGCTTCTGGTAGTGGAAGCGGTCCTCCCAGGCCCAGTCGTGCGGGGCGAACCCGGTACCGGGATCGAGCACGCAGTTCGCCCGGATGCCGGAGCGGTCGAGGGCCCGCAGGCGATCGTCGAAGAAGTCGATGATGAGCTGCACCGGGTCGTAGCCCTTGTCGACGTGGGCCAGGTGGTGCGGGTCGGGCCCGTTGAGGAACGGCAGCACGACGGGGCAGCGCCGCTCCGCGGCGAGCTCGATCATCTCCGGTTGCTGGAGGCCGTCGGCGGCGTTCAGCCAGGTCACCCCGGCGTCGAGGGCGCGGGCGGCGACGCTGGGTCGCCAGGTGTCGACGCTCGTGGGGAGGCCGGTGGCGACCAGGGCGGGGATCACGGGGGCGAGGCGGGCCCACTCCTCGTCGGCC
>JBIKWW010000463.1:0-3018 GCA_044356125.1 Acidimicrobiia bacterium | reverse complement strand
TTCCACCGTGACGCCTTCGTCGAGCGGATCTCCCGGTTCGCCGCCGAGATCGGGAGCTGACACCGGGTGCTGCTGTGGTGCCGTCGGGCGCTGCTGCCCGTGGGTCTCCTCGACGGGGTCCTCGTCGAGGTCACCGGGGACCGCATCGCCGCCGTCACTGCAGGCATCGCCCCGGCGGACCTGCCGGAGGGCACGGTGCGCCTCGACGGTGTCGTGCTGCCCGGCTTCGCGAACACCCACAGCCACGCGTTCCACCGGGCGCTGCGCGGCCGTACCCATCTCGGCCGGGGGGACTTCTGGACCTGGCGGGAGCAGATGTACCGGGCCGCCGCCGGCCTCGACCCGGACCACTACCGGGAGCTGGCCACCGCGGTGTTCGCCGAGATGGTGCTCTCCGGCTGGACCGTGGTCGGTGAGTTCCACTACGTCCATCACGCGCCCGGTGGGCACCGCTACGCCGATCCCAACGCCATGGGCGAGGCGCTGGTGGCGGCGGCGCGGGCCGCCGGGATCCGGCTCACCCTGCTCGACACCTGCTACCTGCACGGCGGGATCGGCCGCCCGCTCGAGGAGGCCCAGCGCCGTTTCGGTGATGGTGACGTCGATCGATGGGCGGAGCGGGCGACCGCTCGTCCTGCGGCCTGGGATCGCGGAGCGGTGCGCCTCGGCGCGGCCGTGCACTCGGTCCGCGCCGTCGACCCCGCCGCCATCGGGGTCGTGGCTTCCGTCGTGGGCGTGCAGGGATGGGTGCTGCACGCCCACGTGTCGGAACAGCCGGCGGAGAACGCGCAGTGCCGGGAGGCGTACGCCAGGTCACCCGTCGAGGTGCTCGACGAGCGGGGCGCGCTCAGCGACCGCTTCACCGCCGTGCACGCCGTGCACCTGGCCGACACCGACATCGGGCGGCTCGGCCGACGGCGCGTCACCTGCTGCATCTGTCCCACGACCGAGCGGGATCTCGCCGACGGCGTGGCCCCGGCGGCCCGCCTGCGGGCGGCCGGCGCGGCGCTGGCCGTCGGCACCGACCAACACGTGTCCACGGACCCCTTCGAGGAGCTGCGGGCGCTGGAGCTCGACGAGCGGCTCGTCTCGCTGGAACGGGGGATCCACGAGCCCGGCGCCCTGCTGGAGGCGGGCACGTCAGCGGGGTACACCGCCCTCGGCTGGGCGGGTGGCGGGCGCCTGGAGCCCGGCGGGCTGGCCGACCTGTGCGTCGTCTCCACGGCCGGGACACGGCTGGCCGGCATGGGCCGCGACGCGGCGTCGACCGTCGGGTCGCTCGTTCACGCGGCTGCGGCCGGTGACGTCACCGATGTCATGGTGGCGGGGGAGTGGGTGGTGCGGGGAGGGCGGCACGTCCGCGTCGACGTCGCCGCCGAGTTGGACCGGACCATACGCGCGCTGATGGATGGGGAGGATTGAGCGATGTCGATCGTGATCGACGCCATCGGTGAGCTGGTCACCTGCGACCCCGCCGAGGGAGAGGGGCCCCTCGGCATACGGCGCAACGCCAGCATCGTCGTCGAGGGCGGACGGATCGTGGCCATCGGGCCACCGGGGCAGCTGGCCGATGAACGCATCGATGCCGGTGGCGGGGCGGTCATCCCGGGCTTCGTGGACTCCCACACCCATCTCGTGTTCGCCGGCGACCGCGCCGCCGAGTTCGAGGCCCGTATGGCCGGCCTGCCCTACTCGGCCGGCGGCATCCGCACGACGGTCGAGGCGACGGCGGGGGCGACCGACGGCGAGCTCTCCCGCCTGACCGTCGCCCGACGGGCGGAGGCCTGGCGGGCGGGCATCACGACCATCGAGATCAAGTCGGGCTACGGGCTCACGGTCGCCGCCGAGCGGCGGCTGCTGGCGACGGCCGCCCCCCTGACCCCCCACACCACCTTCCTGGGCGCCCATGTGGTGCCGGCGGGCTTCGCCGGCGGAGCCGACGCCTACGTCGAGCTGGTGTGCGGCGAGATGCTCGCCGCGGCCGCGCCCCTGGCCCGCTTCTGCGACGTGTTCTGCGAGGAGGGTGCCTTCGACGAGGAGCAGAGCCGGGCCGTGCTGCGGGCCGGGTCGGCGGCCGGGCTCATCCCCAAGATCCATGCCAACCAGCTCGGGCCGGGGCCGGGGGTGCGCCTGGCCGTCGAGCTCGGCTGTGCGTCGGCCGACCACTGCACGCACCTCACCGCCGCCGACATCGACGCCCTGGCCGGGTCGGCGACCGTGGCCACGCTGCTGCCCGCCGCCGACTTCTCGACCCGCCAGCCCTACGCCGACGCCCGGCGGCTGCTCGACGCCGGCGTCACCGTGGCGCTGGCCACCAACTGCAACCCTGGTTCGAGCAACACCACCTCGATGGGGTTCTGTCTGGCGCTGGCCGTCCGGGAGATGCACATGACGCCGGCGGAGGCCGTGCTGGCGGCGACGGTGGGCGGGGCGGCCGCCCTCCGGGCCCCCGATCTGGGCCGTATCCGGGTCGGCGGGCCGGCTGATCTGGCGGTGCTCGACGCTCCGAGCCACCTGCACCTGATGTACCGGCCGGGCGTGCCGCTCGTGGCCCGCACCATCGTCGGCGGCGTCATCGTGGCGTGACGTCGACGACGCAGCGTTCGAGGCCGTGGAGGGCGTTGTTGCGCCGCCACCGGGCCTCGACGACCTCGAGCCGGTCGACCCGTTCGATGAGCGCACGCAGCACGGCATGGCACTCCAGCCGGGCGAGCGTCGATCCCACGCAGTGGTGCACGCCGCGGCCGAAGCTGAGCATGTCGAGCGGGTTGCGGGTGACGTCGAAACGCTCGGGTTCGGGGTAGTGGTCGGGGTCTCGGTTCGCCGCCCCGAACAGCACCAGGACGCGGGCGCCGGCGGGGATGACGGCGCCCCCCACCTCGACGTCACGGGTCGTCACCCGGGTGAAGCGCTGCACCGGGGGGTGGAGGCGCAGCACCTCGTTCAGCGCCGACGGGACCAGTGACGGATCGGCCCGGAGGGTGTCCCACTGGTCCGGGTGCTCGGCCAGCAGCAGCA
>JBIKWW010000462.1:0-3021 GCA_044356125.1 Acidimicrobiia bacterium | reverse complement strand
GCGCGACGTCCTCGAGTCCCGCGTCCAGGGAACCCGACTGCTGGCGACGACGCTCGCCGGGCTCTCGGCCCGCCCGGCCGTGCTCGCCTCCGGCTCGGCCATCGGGATCTACGGCGACCGCGCCGACGAGGAGCTCACCGAGGCCAGCGAGTCGGGATCGGGCTTCCTGGCCGACGTCGTCCGGGCCTGGGAGGCCGAGACCGCTCCCGCCGCGGCCGCCGGCATCCGGGTCGCCCACCTCCGGACCGGGATCGTGCTCGCTCCGTCCGGGGGCGCCCTGCGCCAGCAGATCCTCCCGTTCAAGCTGGGCCTGGGCGGACGGCTCGGCAGCGGCCGCCAGTGGCTCCCGTGGATCAGCCTCGAGGACGAGGTCCGGGCCATCGAGCACGTCCTGGCCGACGACCGCCTCCGTGGGCCGGTCAACCTCGTCGGTCCGGCACCGGTCACGAACGAGGCCTTCACCAAGGCGCTCGGGGCGGCACTGCACCGTCCGACGCTGCTGCCCATCCCGCTGCTGCCCCTCAAGCTGCGCTTCGGCGCCGACATGGTCCGGGAGATGCTGCTCTCCTCGGCCCGGGTCCTGCCCACCCGCCTGCAGGAGACCGGGTTCTCCTTCCGGCACGCCGAGATCGGTGCGGCCCTGCGGGACCTCCTCGACGGGCGATGATGTCGGGGATGGCCGCGTCCCCCTCCCCTGCTGCGTCCCCGTCCCCACCTGCCCTGTCGGGCACCCCCACCTCGTCGGGCACCCCCACCTCGTCGGGCACCCCCACCTCGTCGGGCACTCCCACCTCGTCGGGCGACGTACCGGTCGGACGCGGTGCCGATCCGGTGGCCGACGTCGTCATCGTGGGCGCCGGGCTCGCCGGGCTGGCGTGCGCCGGTGCCGTCAGCGCCGCCGGCCGGTCGGTGGTCGTGCTCGAGGCGTCCGACGGCGTCGGGGGACGCGTCCGGACCGACGTCGTCGACGGCTTCCTGCTCGACCGGGGCTTCCAGGTGCTGCTCACCGCCTATCCCATGGCGCGGCAGCTGCTCGATCTCGAGGCCCTCGATCTGCGACCCTTCCTCCCCGGTGCCCGGATCCGTCACGGGGGGCGCTTCCACACGGTGGCTGATCCGATCCGCCGCCCGCTGTCGCTCCCCTCGACTGCGATCGCACCCATCGGCTCGGTGGCCGACAAGGTGCGCCTCGGGCTGATGTCACGGCGGGCCGCCCGTCAGCCCATCGAGGCCGTGTGGTCGCGTCCGGAGCAGCCCACCCGGGAGCATCTGCGAGCCGCTGGCATGAGCACGAAGGTGATCGACCGGTTCTTCGAGCCCCTCTTCGGGGGGATCTTCCTCGATCGCTCCCTGCAGGCGTCGTCGCGGATGTTCGAGCACGTCTTCCAGATGCTCACGATGGGCGACTCGGCGGTGCCCGCCACCGGCATGCAGGCGATCCCCGATCAGCTCGCCACCCGTCTCCCGGCCGGTTCGATCCGGCTGCGGACCCGCGTCGCTGCGGTCGCTCCCGGGCTGGTGACACTGCTCGACGCCGGCCAGCTCCGGGCCCGTGCCGTGGTCGTGGCCACCGAGGGCCCCCAGGCCGAGAAGCTGCTGGCGACGGCGCTCCCGGGCGGTACCGGGCTCGGCGGCCCGGTCGCCTCCAGTCCCGTGTCGTGCGTGTACTTCGCAACCGACCGAGCCCCGGTCGACGAGCCCGTGATCGTCCTCGACGCCGAGGGTTCCTCCGGGCCGGTCACCAACCTGGCGGTGATGTCACGGGTGTCGGCGGCCTACGCCCCGCCCGGGCGGCACCTGATCGCCTGCCAGGTCCTCGGGTCCCACACCCACGCCGAGGACGAGGCCCTCGAGGCCGCCTGCCGGGCCCAGCTCGCCGGCTGGTTCGGCGACACGGCCGTCGCCGGCTGGCGCCACCTGCGCAGCTACCACATCCCCCACGCCCAGCCCCGGCTGGCGTCACTGTCGCCGCATCAGCGTCCGGTGCAACTGGCCGATGGCCTCTTCGTGGCCGGCGACCACCGAGACCAGGCGTCGATCCAGGGGGCCCTGGCCTCCGGACACCGGTGCGCCACGGCGGTCCTGGCCGCCCTGGCCTGACCGCCGACCGGGTTCGGGCCGGGTCGGTTCGGCCCGGGCCGGATCAGCCCGGGCCGGATCAGCCCGGGTCAGTCCAGGTCGGTCCGGCGATCAGGTCGGGTTGCGGGTGACGATCTGGTCGATCATCCCGTACTCGAGCGCCTCCTGGGCCGTGAACCAGCGGTCACGGTCGGAGTCGGCTTCGATGCGGTCGAGCGGCTGACCCGTATGCGCGCTGATGAGCTCCGCCATCAGCTTCTTGGTCTTGAGGATCTGCTCGGCGTGGATGGCGATGTCGGCCGCCGTGCCCTGCATCTGGCCGAGGGGCTGGTGCATGAGGATGCGGCCGTGGGGCAGCGAGTAGCGCTTGCCCTTGGCCCCGGCGATCAGCAGGAACTGGCCCATCGAGGCGGCCATGCCCATGCAGTAGGTGGCGACGTCGCACTTGACGTACTGCATGGTGTCGTAGATCGCCATGCCCGAGTACACGGACCCGCCGGGCGAGTTGATGTAGAGGCTGATGTCCTTGGTCGGATCCTCGGCCTCGAGGAGCAGCAGCTTGGCGTTGATCTCGTTGGCGACCTTGTCGTCGACCGCCGAGCCGAGGAACACGATGCGCTCCCGGAGGAGCCGCTCGAACACGTCCCCCTGGGGGAATCCGGCACCGGCCTGGGCCAGGACGGCAGGGACGTGCGGAGCGTGGTCCGGGCGGAACGGGGAGGTCATGGGCCGACAGGATAGAGGCGCATCCCCGGGAACTCGTGCGACCGCCGCCCCGCCGGTCGGTGCCCCGCTAGGTTCCGGGCATGCGCATCGGTGTGTGCTGGTATCCCGAGCAATGGCCCCGCGAACGGTGGCGCCTCGACGCCGCCATGATGCGCGACGCCGGGCTGGAGCTCGTGCGGGTCGGCGAGTTCGCCTGGTCCCGTCTGGAGCCGACCG
>JBIKWW010000076.1:0-10804 GCA_044356125.1 Acidimicrobiia bacterium | reverse complement strand
GGCCAGATCGACCGCCGCGACACCGGCGACGAGCCGCACTCCCAACACGTCACCCCGCTCCAGCGAACTGCGCAGCTCGGGGCCGTCGCCGCTGAGCGGTCCGGCCGAGAGCAGGTCGACCACCTCGCTCAGTGAGGCCGGGTGGTCGAGGGGACGCGGCACCTCCACGAAGGCCTCCCCGGCGACGAACACCAGCCAGATCACGTCGGAGGGGATGGCGACGCTCGGCAGGACGTCGATGGCTCCGAAACCCGTGGGCGTCGACCCGGGCAGCGTGGTCGGCGTCGACGGGACGGCGGTGGACGGCGGCGCAGTGGTCGGCGGAGGCGCGGTGGTCGGAGGCGGCGCCGTGGTCGGCGGAAGTGTCGTGGTCGTGGAGGTGGACGTGGTCGTCGAGGTCGTCGTGGCTCCCAGGCCGAAGGGGATCGCCCGCTCCTCCAAGGGCCGGGGCGCCTGGTCCTCGGGGACCCCGCAGCCGCCGAGGGCCCCCGCTACCAGCAACGAACCCGCGAGCGCGGCCCGCAGGACCACCGGGCGGGGCAGATCGGGACCGCGGCCCGATGCCGCCCGGAGCCTCGTCATGGGCACCTCACGCCTCGTGCACCTCGGGGGGCGGCGCCGTCGGCAGGACGAGGCTGAAGCGGGCGCCGCCCTCGGGGGACCGGTCGAGCACCAGCTGGCAGCGCATCAGCGCAGCCTGATCGGCGGCCAGGGCCAGACCCAGGCCCGTCCCGGGGACGTCCTGGGTCGCCGTGCCCCGGGTGAAGCGCTCGAAGATGCGCGAGCGGTCGTCCTCACCCACGCCGGGCCCGGCGTCGTCGACGTGGACGACCGCTGAGTCGGCGACCCGCTCCACCCGGATGCGGCTCACCCCGCCCGCGTACTTGGCTGCGTTGTCGACGAGGTTCCGGACGATCTGCTCGTAGCGGCGCCGGTCGACCCATGCCCGGACGGGGGCGCTGCTGTCATCGACGACGTCGGCGGGCAGGCCGAGACCGTCGGCGATGAGCCGGGTCAGGCCGACCAGCTCGCTCTCCTGGACGTGGACGTCGGCGACGCCGGCGTCGATCCGGGCGATCTCGAGGAGATCGAGCACCATGCCCGAGAGCCTGCCGACCTGGCTGCTGATGACACCGGCCGCCTGCGCGCAGCGCTCCGGCAGCTCGGCGCGCCGACGGTCGAGCACCTCGGACGCCGCGCTCAGGACTCCCAGCGGCGTCCGCATCTGGTGGCTCACGTCGGACGCGAAGCGCTGCTCACGCTCGATCCGGGCGCGGACCGCCCCGGTCATGGCGTTGAACGAGTCGACGAGCCGGTTCAGGTCACCGTCGCGTTCGGGGGCCAACCGGACGTCGAGCTCCCCGGCGGCCAACGCCGACGTGGCCTCCGCCACGCGTGTGACGGGACGCAGCACGCGCCGGGCCGTCCACCAGCCCATGGCGGCACCGAGCAGGAGGCCGCCGGCCACCCCGGCCAGCACCGAGTTGCGCAGGACCGACAGCGTGTGGCGCAGGCTCTCGAGCGGGAACACCTCGACGTAGTCGGCCCCGACGGCGGGCATCACCACCCCCACGGCGAGGAAGGGCCGGCCGCCGTTGGAGAAGCGCTGGGTCCCCGACATGCCGTCGTCGAGGGAGGCGAGCAGGCTGGGCGGCACGATGGTGGGGCCGCTGCCGGCGGTGGTGCCGAACCAGCGGCCGTCGTGACGCACGAGCGGGAAGGACCCGGCGTCGGAGCGCAGCGACTCGAGCAGGGAGCGGATGTCGGTTCCCGGGGCCCGCAGCGTGTCACGCACGACCCGGGCGTTCGTGAACGCCTGTCGGGTCGTCACCTCGTCGCGCTGGAGCACGAGGTAGCGCCGGACGAGGAAGTACGACATCCCGCCGGTGGCGATGACGAGCAGGCCGGCACCCAGCGCCCAGGCGAGCGCCACGCGGGCCCGCATGCCGAGCCGACCCGGCCGGACCGGACGGACGGGCCGGACCGGACGGGCGGGCCGGACCGGGCGCGTCGAACCGTTCGGCCGGGGGCGGCGCCGGTCGTCGAGGGCGGCGTCGGCGACGTCCATCGCCACAGCATGCTCGCCCGCAGCGGGCTTCGCACGACGTGCCCCGTCGGGCACGGGCCCGTCAGGACGATCCGGGCATCGAGAACTCGTCGACGAGCAGCGCGAAGTGCTTGGCCGTGGCGGCGAGGCGCTTGCCGACCACCGCCTGGTACTGCTCGGAGTGGTACACGCGCTCGGCCTCCTCCCGGGAGGCGAACTTCATGACGACGGTCTGGCGGCCCGCTCCGTCGCCCTCGATCTGCCGGGAGGCGGGATCGAAGACCACGAGCTGGGCGCCTTGGCCCATCAGAGCCGGACCGGCGCCCTTCTGGTACTCCTTGTAGAGGTCGGGGTCGGTCACGTCGTAGTTGACGATGAGGTAGCAGGCGGCCATGGGCCACGGTCTAGCCGAGGGTGCCCATGCGATCCACGCCGGGCCGGTTGGCGTCCGGTGCCCCGCTCGGAGCAGTCTCGGCCGGACCCGGTGGACCGGGTCGGCCGACGAGGAGGTCCCATGCCCGCCCGACCGCTGCGACGGGTCCTGATCGCCAACCGGGGCGAGATCGCCATCCGGATCGCCCGGGCCGCACACGGTCTGGGGATCGAGACGGTCTCCGTCGCCCCGGCCGCCGATGAGCACGCCCTGCACACCCGCGTCACGACGACGACCCGGCGCCTCCACGAAGGTCGCTCCCCGAGTGGGCCGTCCGACGGGATCGCCGCTTACCTCGACATCGGCGAGTTGCTGCGGATCGCCGCCGAGGAAGGCTGTGACGCGGTCCACCCCGGCTACGGGTTCCTGGCCGAGCACGCCCGCTTCGCCGAGGCGTGCCGCTCCGCCGGCATCGCCTTCGTCGGGCCCGCGCCGGAGCTCCTGGCCCTCTTCGGCGACAAGGTCAGGGCCCGCGAACTGGCCCGGTCACTGGGCGTTCCGGTGGCCGCCGGGAGCAGCAGCCCCGCCGCCGACGTCGACGACGCCACGGCCGCAGCCGAGACCCTGGGCTGGCCGGTGATGCTCAAGGCGGCCGCCGGAGGCGGCGGCCGTGGGATGCGCGAGGTCCGCACCGCCGACGCCATGGCCGACGCCTTCCGACGCGCCTCGAGCGAGGCCGCGGCAGCGTTCGGTGACGGCCGCCTGTTCGTCGAGCGACTCATGGAGCGGCCCCGCCACCTCGAGGTCCAGATCCTCGGCGACGGGACCGGCGCACTCGTGCACCTGCACGAACGCGACTGCTCGGTCCAGCTGCGCCATCAGAAGGTCGTCGAGATCGCGCCCGCCGTGACGCTCGATCCGGCGATCCGGGAGCGGCTGCTGGCCGATGCCGTGGCCATCGGCCGTGCCGTCTCCTACGCGAACGCCGGAACCGTCGAGTTCCTCGTCGTGCCCGAGACCGGCGAGCACGTCTTCATCGAGTGCAACCCGCGGATCCAGGTCGAGCACACCGTCACCGAGCAGGTCACCGGCACCGACCTCGTCGAGGCCCAGTTCCGCATCGCCGCCGGCGCCACGCTGGCCGACCTCGGCCTCGCCACCCAGTCCGACGTGCCGACCCCTCGGGGCGTCGCCGTCCAGGTCCGCGTCGTGGCCACCGGGCCGGGCACCATCACCGCCCACCAGGCTCCGTCGGGTGCGGGCATCCGGGTCGACGGATCGGGCTACACGGGATACGCCCCCTCACCGCAGTTCGACCCGCTCCTGGCCAAGGTCATCGCGTCGGCCCCCTCCCTGACCACCGCCCTCGACCGCGCCGACGCCGCCCTGGCGGAGTACCTCGCCGACGGGCTGCCGACGAACCTCGACGCCCTGAGAGCGATCCTGCGCCATGACGCCGTGCGCTCCGGTGACGCCCGCACGACGCTCCTGGCCGAGCACCCCGAGCTCGCCGAACCGCCCACCGGCGACGCGCCACCCGCCCCCGCCCGGGCGTTCCTGGCCGAGCAGGCCCGGGCGCTCGGGCACGGAGCCGTCCCGGCGAACGCAGCCTCGGCCGAGCGCTCCCGACGTCACCTGCCGGTGCTCGAACCGGGGGACGGCGAGGCGGCTGCCCGCTGCCCGGCGGCCAGCTCCGTGCTCGAGGTCTGCGTCACCATCGGCGAACGCGTCTCCCTCGGAGCCCCGATCGTGGTGCTCAGTGCCATGAAGATGGAGACGGTCGTGCCCGCCCCCTGCGCCGGGATCGTGACCTCCCTGCTCCCGGTCGCCCCCGGTGACCTCATCGACGCGGGGACCGCCGTCGCCCTCATCGCCCCCGATGATCAGCGCGCAGATGGTTCGGCCGCGGCTGGTCACCCCTGGGCGTCGGTGCTCGGCCAGATCGACGCGCTGCGCGACATCGCCGCCCGGCGCCTGGCGCCCGGGTCGACCGACCCCGGTGTCGTGCGCCAGCGGAGCCGGGGCAAGCTCACCTGCCGCGAGCGCATCGACGAGCTCCTCGACGACGGCTCGTTCCGAGAGGTCGGCAGCGTCGCCGGCTTCGCCACCCTCGACGACGACGGTTCCGTCGCCGCCTTCACCCCGGCGAACCACGTGGGCGGCACCGGCCGGATCGAGCAGCGGACGGTCGTGGTCTGCGCCGACGACTTCACGTCCCGGGGCGGCCACGCGGACGGAGCGATCGGCAGCAAGAGCCTCCATCTCGACCGCCTCTCGACCCAGCTCCGCATCCCCTCGATCCGCCTCCTCGACGGATCCTCGGGGGGCGGCAGCGTCGCCGCCATGGTCCCCGAGCAGCAGGCCGACGGCGAGCGGACGGCCAAGGAGAGCCGGGGAGCGATCACCGCCGGGCGTCCTCGGGTCAGCGGCAGCGGCGGCTCGTTCCTCCCCGGTCACCTCGGAAGCACCGACTACACCGAGCAACTCGCCACCGTTCCCGTGGTCAACGTGCTGCTCGGCAGCGTCGTCGGCATCGGAGCGGCCAAGGCGGTGCTCGGTCACTTCTCCGTGATGGTGCGCGACATCTCCCAGCTCTTCGTCGCCGGGCCGCCGGTGGTCCGCCACGCCATGGGCTACGACGTCACCAAGGAGGATCTCGGCGGTTGGCACATCCACTGCCGCAACGGGTCGGTCGACAACCTCGCCGAGACCGAGCAGGAGGCCCTGGGCATGGCCCGGCGGTTCCTGTCGTACCTGCCCTCCAGCGTCTACGAGGCCCCGCCGGTCGTCCCGCCCGGCCCGTCCGACCCGGCCGACCGCGCCGACGACGAGCTGCTCACCCTGATCCCCCGCAAGCGGACGACGACCTTCGACGTCCGCCGCGCCATCGAGCTCATCGTCGACCGCGGGTCGTTCTTCGAGATCGGTCCGCTCTGGGGCACCGACCAGGTCACCGGGCTGGTGCGCTGCAACGGCCACGCCATGGGCGTCATCGCCTCCGACAGCCGCCACGTCAACGGTGGCGCGCTCACCGCCGATGGCTGTGACAAGCTCCGCCGCCTGCTCGACCTCTGCGACCTCTTCCACCTGCCCGTGCTCAACCTGGTGGACAACCCGGGCTTCGCCGTCGGCATCGAGCACGAGATCGCCGGCACCATCCGCCGTGGCGGGGAGTGGATGGTCGCCTTCGCCCAGCTCCGGGTGCCGGTGTTCACCGTCATCATGCGACGCAGCTTCGGGGTCGCCGGCAACAACTGGGCCACACCGAGCTCCCGTCCGTCGGTCCGGGTCGCATGGCCCTCCGCCGACGTCGGAGGCATCCCGCCGGAGGGCGGCATCGAGGCCGCCTACAAGCGCCAGCTCGCCGAGGCGGCCGACCCCGTCGCCTTCCGGGCCGAGCTCGAGGAGCGGATCGAGCGGGCCCGTGGCCCCATCGGCCCGCTCAACCGGTTCCAGATGGAGGAGATGATCGACCCCCGCTCCACCCGGAGGCTCGTCTGCGAGTGGCTCGAGCGCGCCGCCCCCCTGTCCGCCCTTCCCGCCGCCCTGGGGCCGCGACCCATCGGGTTCCGGCCGTGACCAGACCGGTGCTGAGATTCCTCGGCGGGGTCGGCACCGTCACCGGGTCGAAGTTCCTCCTCGACACCGGACGGTCCCGGGTGCTGCTCGACTGCGGCCTGTTCCAGGGCCACAAGGACCTCCGGCTGCGCAACCGCGCACCCCTGCCCGTGGAACCGCACCGCATCGACGCCGTCGTCGTCACCCACGCCCACCTCGATCACCTCGGCTACCTCCCCGCCCTCGTGCGGGCCGGGTTCGCCGGCCCCGTCCACGTCACCCGCGGCACCGCCGCCATCGGTGCGATCGTGCTGGCCGACGCCGCCCGCCTCCAGGAGGAGGACGCCAGCTACGCCAACCGGGTCGGCTCCAGCCGCCACCACCCCGCCGGTCCGCTGTTCGACGAGCGCGACGCCGCCGTCGCCGTGGACCGCTTCGATGCCCACGAGCTCGACACGTCGGTGCCGGTGACCGACGACGTCTCGGTGACCTTCCGCCACGCCGGCCACATCCTCGGGGCGGCGTCGATCGTGGTCCGGGTCGCCGGGATGGCGCCCTTGGCAGTCAGCGGCGACCTCGGCCGCAGCAACCATCCCCTGCTGTGCCCGCCCGATCCGCTGGGCGACGTCGCAGGGCTGCAGACCGTGCTCATCGAGTCCACCTACGGCGGACGTGTGCACCCCCCGGAGGACCCGGTCACGGCGCTCGCCACGATCGTGACCGAGACCGCGGCGCGGGGCGGGACGGTGGTCGTCCCGAGCTTCGCCGTCGACCGCACCGAGGTGCTGCTCATGCACCTCCGGGAACTGGTCCGCAACCGCATGATCCCCGACCTGCCCGTCTTCGTCGACTCCCCCATGGCCCTCGACGGTCTCCGCGTCTACCGCCAGGCGATCGCCGAACGCTGGCCGGGGATCCGCCCGGAGATCGAGGTGAGCGGCGACCCGTTCGACACCGGCCGGCTCAACGAGTGCCGCACGGTGGGCGAGTCCAAGGGCATCAACGCCGTGCACTACCCGTCGGTGATCATCGCCGGTTCGGGCATGGCCACCGGGGGTCGGATCCTGCACCACCTGACGGCTCGACTCCCCGATCCACGCAACACCGTCGTGCTGCCCGGCTACCAGGTCGCAGGAACCCGGGGACGCCAGCTCATCGAGGGCGCCCACGAGATCAAGATCTTCGGCGAGTACGTGGATGTACGCGCGCAGATCGTCCACCTGCCCGGGTTCACGGTGCACGCCGGTCAGGACGAGCTGGTCGGCTGGGTGTCGTCCGCTCCCGACACCCTGAGGACGTGCTTCGTGGTGCACGGCGAGCCCGACGAGTCCGACGCCCTCGCCGGCGCGATCCGGTCGGACGCCATCCGCGCCGGGCGCCGCGTCCGGGCCATCGTGGCCCGTGACGACGAGATCGTCGTCGCCGTCCACCCCCGCTGAACGGCCCGGCGGCGGTCCGATGGGGTCCGAAGCCGGATCGGGGACCCGAGAGGGGACCTTGGTCCCTCGCCCCGGAGCCGCCCCGGACGCGACGCTGGCCCCGACGACCCACCGACGATTCGACGCACCGGCCATCCCCGCTGGGCGCTCGCAGGAGGACCACATGGACCGCACCGAGGCACGACAGCTGCTCACCACCGAGCTCGACCGGCTCACCCGCAGCCGCTCCACGCTGGCTGACCAGATCGCGCTCACCCGGGCCGCCCAGGAGGGGTCCCCCCAGGACAGCACCGAGCTCAGCGAGCAGATCAGCGACCGCATGGACGTCGCCAGCGAGCTCGCCAACGTCGACACCGAGCTGGCCGATGTGCTCGCTGCGCTCCAGCGCCTGGAGTCGGGCACCTACGGCGTCTGCGTCGACTGCGGCGAGCCGATCGCCGACGAGCGCCTGCGCGCCGTTCCCGATGCCATCCGGTGCGCTGCGCACCAGACCCGACACGACGCCGAGCGTCCGCACCTGTCGGCCTGAGGAGTCCGCCGGTTCCCGGGCTGCCCGGGGGCTTCGGCCCGCCCGGTCGGGACCTCCGCCCCTCGTCGGCTCCCGCCGCCGTGTCCCAGGATCAGGGCATGGACGACAGCAGCGGACGGGTCATCGTGGTCGGCGTGGACGGCTCGGAGGGATCGCAGGCGGCGATCCGCTGGGCGGTCGAGGAGGCGGCCCGGCGTCGCGACACCGTGCGCGCCGTCTCCGCATGGGGCTATCCCTACGTTCCCGGGCCCGAAGGGTCAGCCGTGTTCCTCAACCCCGCCGACGTCGCCGCCGAGGCCGCTGAGCGCCTCGAGGCCACCCTCGCCGCCGCCCTGCCCGACGACACGGTGCGGGCCGGCGTCGAGCGGCACGTGATCGACGGCGGCGCCGCCGACGTGCTCGTCGAGCAGAGCCGCACCGCCGATCTGATCGTGGTCGGGGCCCGGGGCAAGGGAGGCTTCACCGGGCTGCTGCTGGGGTCGGTCTCGACCCAGGTGGTGAACCACGCCCACTGCCCCGTCGTCGTGGTCCCCCGGCCCCAGCACTGACCGACCCGACATGACGCCGTCGCGCTCGTCACCGAGGCGACACCTCCCGTTCACTCAACATATCTTGACTCAATGCTGGCTGAGTGACATGGTCGCCGGGTGGACACGCACGACCCCGGTCCGAGTTCGCCGACCAGGCGGGGAGCGGATCTCCAGCGGCGCGCCGACATGCATGCGGCCCTCGGGGATCCGGTCCGGCTGGCCATCGTCGACGAGCTGACCGAAGCCGATCTGGCCCCCTCGGAGCTCTCGCGGCGGCTCAGCCTGGGCTCCAACCTCCTCGCCCACCACCTCGACGTGCTCGAGCGCTCGGGGCTGATCGACCGCCGGACCAGTGCTGCCGACCGGCGGCGCCGCTACGTGCGTCTCGAGCACGCGGCCATGGCCGTGCTCTCCCGGCCGGCGCCCACCGGCCCCCCCGACGAGGCGCTGTTCGTCTGCACCCACAACAGTGCGCGGTCCCAACTGGCAGCGGCGGTGTGGCGGTCGATGACCGGGGGTCGGGCCAGCAGCGCCGGCACCCGACCGGCGGCGGCCGTGCATCCCGGCGCCGTCGCCGCCGCCGCCCGCGCCGGCATCGACCTCGGCCCCGCCCGACCCCGTCCCCTGGACGAGAAGGCCCCGGTTCCATCGCTGGTGATCACGGTCTGCGACGCCGCCCACGAGGCCGTCGGCGCAGCACGCGGCTGGCGCCACTGGTCGCTCCCCGACCCGGTGGCCGACGGTCGGGCCTCGGCCTTCGACGCCACGGTGGCCGCGCTCCGGTCCCGCATCTCGTCGGCCTTCGCCGTGGTCGCGCCATGACGGCCGTCCCCGGATCGTTCGGGCGCCGGGTGCTGGCCGAGGGCCTCGGTACGGCGCTGCTCGTCACCGCCGTCGTCGGCTCCGGGATCATGGCCCAGGCCCTGTCCTCCGACGTCGGGCTGCAGCTCCTCGAGAACGCCGCCGCCACCGCCGGGGTCCTCATGGGCCTGATCCTCATGTTCGGGCCCGTGTCGGGCGCCCATTTCAACCCGGTCGTCACCCTCTCGTTCCGCTGGGCGGACGAGATCGGATGGAGGGAGACGTTCGCCTTCATCGCCGCCCAGGTGGCCGGAGGTTGTGCCGGGTCGATCCTGGCCAACGTCATGTTCGAGCGGCCCGCCTTCGAGCTGTCGAGCCGGACGCGCTCCTCCGGTGCCCTCTGGCTGTCCGAGGTGGTGGCCACCGTGGGACTGCTGCTGCTCATCCACTCGCTGGTGCGCACCGGCCGGTCCCACTCGGTGCCCTGGGCGGTGGGCGCCTGGATCGGCGGCGCCTACTGGTTCACGTCCTCGACGTCGTTCGCCAATCCCGCCGTCACGGTCGCCCGGACGCTGTCGGACTCCTTCGCCGGCATCCGCCCCGCATCGGCCCCCATGTTCGTGCTGATGCAGCTCGTCGGCCTGGTGGTGGCGGTCGCCCTGATCAGGGTCCTGTACCCCCCGCCCCCGTCGGGCTCGTAGCGGCAGCTCCGCCCGAATCCCACCGATCCCGACGGGCCCGACCCACCGGGTTCCACCGTTACGCCCCGACTCCCCAGGAGCCATCCATGGACCGCAACGAACTCTTCGCCTTCGAACGCCAGGCCGACATCGCCCGGACCGTGATCCGCCTGGCTGACGACTTCGGCACGGCCTTCTCGACGGACATGCTCACCGACATCACGACCGACTGCTACGACCGGCTCGCCGCTTCGGCGACGGTCACCCAGTTCCTCGGGTCGATGGCCGAGCGCCTGGCCCGACAGCGCCTGCGGGCCCTGGGGCGCCTCGACGGATCGGCACCCGACCAGCGACCCGCCGTGCTCTTCCTCTGCATCCACAACGCCGGACGGTCCCAGATGGCCCTCGGCTGGCTGCGCCACCTGGGCGGTGACGGCGTCGTCGGCTACTCCGGCGGCTCCGAGCCGGCGGCGTCGATCAACCCCGTCGCCGTCGCCGCCATGGCCGAGGTGGGGATCGACATCGCCGAGGAGTTCCCCAAGCCCTGGACCGACGACATCGTGCGGGCCGCCGATGTCGTCGTGCTCATGGGATGCGGGGACAGCTGCCCGGTGTACCCCGGGAAGCGCTACGTCGACTGGGATCTCGCCGATCCGGCGGGTCAGGGGATCGAATCGGTGCGGCCGATCCGCGACGACATCCGACAGCGGGTCAGCGGGCTCCTGGCCGAGCTCGGCGTGGCCGCTCGGGCCTGATCGGCCCGGAGCCACGCCGCTCACCCGGACGGCCCACCGCGGCCGGAGCGCGTCGCATCGCCGGCGCCGCGGGAGACTGCGGTCATGCGGTC
>JBIKWW010000075.1:0-10805 GCA_044356125.1 Acidimicrobiia bacterium | reverse complement strand
GCTACCGGGGTCGGCCGGCGGTCTTCGACCACTCCTCCGCCGACGGCCAGTGGGGCTCGATGATGGTCGAGCTCGTCTGCGACCACACCGTGGGGCTGTCGCCGGTCGCCGACGTGGTGGGGCCCGGAGGGACCGGTCTGCACCACGTCGCCCACTTCGTCGACGACCTCGACGCTGCCCAGCGCGAGCTGGCCGGGCGGGGATGGCCCGAGGCCCTGCGGGCCTCCACCACCACGGGGAACACGTTCGTCTTCCACGACGCCACCGCGGATCTCGGCCACATGGTCGAGATGTACGTCGGCACCCCTGCGCTGCGGGGCTTCTACGAGATGGTCGCGTCCGCCGCCGAGGGCTGGAAGGGGGAACGCCCGGTTCGCGTGATCCGCCGCTGACCTCCTAACCTCGACCCCCATGCCCGCGATCCCCGCACAGATCGCCGACATCACGCTGGACTGGCTCAACGAGGTCCTCGGCGCGTCGGTCGGCACGATCAGATCCTTCGAGGCCGAGCGTCTCGGTGAGGGTGTCGGCATCCTCGGTGAGCTCGCCCGCCTGCGTCTGGACCGGGCTCCCGGTTCCGTCGGCCCGGACACGGTGATCGCCAAGTGCCAGTCGCCCGCCCCCGAGAACCAGTTCCTCGGGCAGGTCATGGGCTTCTACCTGCGCGAGGTCAACTTCTACCGGGAGGTGGCGTCCTCGCTCGAGATCCGGGTGCCGCGGCCCTACCACGTCGACGCATCGGAGACCGGCCTGCCCTTCGTGCTGCTGATCGAGGAGATCGTCGGCGCCCACTGCCCCGACCAGATCGCCGGGATCTCGGCCGATGAGGCGGGGCGGATCATCGACGTCGTCGCCGCCCTCCACGCCCGGTACTGGGGATCCCCCGAGCTGGAGGCCATGACCTGGCTGCCTCCGATGAACAACCCGCTCTACAAGGCGGGCAAGGACATGGCGCTGGCGCGCTGGCCCGGGTTCGTCGAGCGCTTCGGCGAGCGGATCGGCCCCGAGATGGTGGGCCACATCGAACGGGCCTGTCTCGCCTACCCCGAGCTGCTCGACCACGTGGTCACCGTGGGCACCCCCACCTTCACCCACACCGACTGCCGGGCCGAGAACTACCTCTTCGGCGGTTCGGCCGGGCCCGACGCCGTGACCATGATCGACTTCCAGCTCTCGACGCGGCACTTCGGCCCGTGGGACGTCGCCAACCTCCTCGGCGGCTCGATGGCCCCCGAGGTGCGGCGGGTCCACGAGCACCAGCTGGTCGAGCGCTACGTGGCGCGTCTGGCCGAGCACGGCGTATCGGGCTACTCGGCCGACCAGTGCTGGCACGAGCTGCGCCTGGCGTGGCTGCAGAGCTGCACGGCGTCGGTCATCGTGAGCGATCTGCAGGGCGGCAACGAGCGGGGCGCCGAGCTGTTGGAGAACCTGTTCCTGCGGCCGATCATCGCCGCAACCGATCACCGTGTCGGTGAGCTGCTGGGGGAGTTCTGCTGATGGCCTTCGAGCCCGACGCCGCCGTGTTCGATCGGATCACGCCCCATCCCGAGGGGGTGGATCCGGCCGACGAGCTGGCCCACGAGCGCGCCTACGTGGTCCGCTCCTACGTGAAGGGTGAGAGCACGCTGGTGCTGCGCGGGGCGGTGCGCGACCAGAAGCCGCCGGGCCTGTACGTGCCCGCCGACCCCGAGCCCATGACGATCCACCACATGATCGTGGATCTCGAGGTCGAGGTTCCATCGCTGGTGATCACCAGGGCCAGGGCCGTGCTCGACGTGCACCCCCACATGACCTGCAAGAACATCGAGCCCCACTACGGGAACCTGGTGGGCCTGTCCATCGCCCGCGGCTTCACCCACCGGGTGCGGGAGCTCTTCGGCGGCCCCCGCGGCTGCACCCACACCACGGCCCTGCTGCAGGCCATGGCGCCGGTCGCCATCCAGTCGATGTGGTCGTTCCGCATGCGGTCCATGCGGGCCGCTGGCGGCATGGGGAGCGAGTTCTCCACGGCCGAGGCCCGGGAGGCGAGCATGCGGGCCAACCTCAACACCTGCCACGTGTGGGCCGAGGACGGCGAGCACCTCCAGTCCATCCGTGCCGGGGAGCCCATGGAGGTCCCCCTGTGGATCAAGAGCCGCTTCGACAAGCTGGGCCTCGATCCCGAGACCTGGCGTGCCCCCCAGTGAGGAGAACACTGCGATGACCGACCATGCCGGCGGCGACGCCGCCGAGACCCTGCGCCGCTTCTGGGAGATCCAGGACGGCGGCGACTACTCCCGGCTGTCGGAGCTGTTCTCCGACGACGCCGTGCTCGTCGACCCCATCTTCGGCACCTTCCACGGGGCCGAGGCCATCGCCGGGTTCATGACGAAGATGAACACCGAGATGGCCAAGGCGGGCGCCAGCTTCAAGCTGGTGGAGCTGGCCGGCTCCGGTGACGTCGCCTGGTGCCAGTGGGAGGCGACCACCAAGCAGGGCCCCCGCACGGGCGTCGGCGTGTACCGCACCCGCGACGGCCAGATCACCTACTACCGCGACTACATGAACGCCCCCGGGCACTGAGGGGCCCATGAGCCCCGCCGTGGTGCGGCCCGAGCCGGGCCGGGGCCGCGCCGTCCTCGTGGTGACGGCCCACGCCGACGACGCCGCGCTGTTCCTGGGCGGCACGGTGGCGGCCTGGGCGGCGAACGGCTGGCGGGTCGTGCTGGTGCGCGTCACCGACGACCGCTGGGACTCGGTCGGCCTCGACGAGGCCGCCACGATCGCCGCCAACGCCGCCGAGCTGCGTCGGGCCGCCGGTGCGCTCGGCGTGCACGAGATCGTCGAGCTGGGATACCCGACCGACGTGCTCGGCGACGTGAGCGAGGTCACCCTGCGCGAACGGATCATCCGGCTGGTACGCACCCACCGGCCCTACGCCCTCGTGTCCTTCGACCCCTACGCCGTTCACGGCGAGGACAACCAGGACCACCTGAAGGTGGCCGCCGCCGTCGACGAATCGTTCTGGACCTCGCAGTTCGACCTCCACCATCCCGAGCACCGGGCCGCCGGCCTGGCTCCCCACGGGGTCTTCGAGCGGTGGTACTTCGGACGGCGGGTGACGGACGTGACCGACGTCGTCGACATCTCGGGCACGCTCGAGGCCAAGGTGACCGCCGCCCGGTGCCACCGCACGCCCATGCGCAACTACGTCAACCAGCTCCGGCTCCAGGCGGCGACGGGAGGCTGGGACGTCCCCCTCCTGGAGGAGGCCATGGACAGCCCGTCGGCGCTCGACGAGTTCGTGGGGATGCTGGTTCGGGGCGGCTCGGAGCGCACGGGTGCCCGTCACGGGCTGGCCGCGGCCGAGGAGTTCCGGGTCGTCCGCTTCGGCGGACTGGGCGCGCTGCTGGAGCGCTTCGGCGTCCGCCGCCCGGAGCCGTCCGACGGCGGGTGATCCGATCGGCCATGATTCGGTCACCATTCGGACAGCCTCGTTGACCGAACCACCGACCGAACCACCGACCGAACCACCGACCGAACCACCGACCAGGAGCCCCCATGCCCCAGCTCGCCATCCGCGGCGGAACCCCGGTCCGCACGGCCCCGTACCCGCGCTGGCCCACCCACGACGACGCCGAGCGGGCCCAGCTGATGGAGGTCCTCGACAGTGGTGACTGGTGGTCCTCGCAGGGCACCAAGGTCAAGCGGTTCGAGGCCGAGTGGGGCGCGTTCCACGGCACCGGGCCTGCCGTGGCCGTCACCAACGGCACCCACACCCTGGAGCTGGCACTGCTGGCTCTCGGGGTCGGCGAGGGCGACGAGGTGATCGTCCCCGACTGGACGTTCCTGGCCACCGCGTCAGCCGTGCTCATGGTCAACGCCGTGCCCGTGCTCGTCGACGTCGACCCGCTGACCGGCTGCATCGACCCCGACCGCGTGGAGGAGGCGATCACCCCCCGAACGGCGGCCGTGATCGCCGTCCACGTGGCCGGCCATCCCGCCGACATGGACCGCCTGCAGGACATCTGCGACCGCCGCGGCCTGGCCCTGATGGAGGACTGCGCCCACGCCCACGGATCCACCTGGAAGGGCCGTCCGGTGGGCACGCTCAGCCGGGCCGGGTCCTACTCGTTCCAGGCGTCGAAGCTCATGACCGGCGGCGAGGGCGGGGCCGTGGTCTCCACCGACGCCGACCTCATGGCCCGGGTGCGGTCGTTCGGCAACTGCGGACGTCGGCCGGGAGCGTGGTTCTACGCCCACTACCGCCTGGGTGGGAACTACCGCATGACCGAGTGGCAGGGAGCCGTGCTGCTCGCCCAGTTGCAGCGCTTCCCGGCCCAGCAGGCGATCCGCTCCGCCAACGCCGACCACCTCAACCGGGCGCTGGCCGAGATCCCCGGGGTGCATCCCCAGCACCGCGATCCCCGCTGCACCAGCCAGGGCAACTACTGCTACGTGGTGCGCATCGACGAGGCCGTGTTCGGCGCTTCCCGGGAGGCCGTGCGCCTGGCTCTGGGAGCCGAGGGGATCCCGCTCACCATGGCCTACCCACCCGTCCACTCCCTCGATCTCTTCGCCGATCCCGAGGGCCTGGCGCCGCGGTTCCGGTCGCGCCAGGGCATGCCCGACTGGGCCGGCCAGTCCCTTCCCGTGACCGACCGGCTGGCGGCCGAGACCCTGTGGTTCACCACATCGGTGCTGATGGGATCGCCGGCCGACGCCGATGACGTGGTGACCGCCATGGCCAAGATCCACCGCCACGCCGCGGAGCTCCGCCCGTGATCGGTCGGCCCTTCGCCGTGCACGACGGCCCCGTGGCCGAGGTCGTGGCCGGGCTCGGTGTCCCGTGGACGGCGGTGGTCAACGATCCGCCGTGGGGATCGCTGTCGGCCTCGCTCCCGCCCGCCGCCGCCGTCGTGGGCGCCTGGGATATGGACCTGGCGGGCCTGGAGCGGCTGCTGGAGGCGCCCGACGCCGGAGAGGTCGTCGTCGGGATCGGCGGCGGCACCGCGCTCGACACCGCCAAGTTCCTGGCCTGGCGCACGGGGCGCGAGCTCGTCCAGGTGCCCTCCATCACCTCCGTCGACGCCGCCTTCACCGATGCCGTCGGCGTGCGGGTCGACGGCCACGTCCGCTACGTGGGCCGGGTGGAGCCCCGTGTCGTGGTGGTGGACACGGCGCTCATCCGTAGCGCCCCGCCGCACCTGAACCGGGCCGGGGTCGGCGACGTGCTGTCCTGCCACACCGGCCTCTGGGACTGGCGGGCGGCCACCGACGCCGGTCACGGGCACGGCTGGCGGGAGGACCTGGCCGCCCTCGGGGCCGGGCTGCTCGACGAGCTCGAGGCCGCTGCGCCCGACATCGCCGAGGTCAGCGAGACCGGCGTGCGTTGGCTGGCCGACGCCTATCGGCGCATCGGAGCGGCCTGCGCCGAGGCGGGGCACAGCCGCTTCGAGGAAGGCAGCGAGCACTTCTGGGCCTACGCCTACGAGCACGCCACGGGGGCCCACCACGTGCACGGCGAGCTGATCGCCTTCGCCACCGTGGCCCTCGCCCGGGTGCAGGGTGCCGATCCCGAGCGGCCCCGGCGCATCGTCGCCCGGGCCGGGGCGCGCGCCCACCCCGACGACCTCGGCATCACCGAGGCGCAGTTCACGGCGGCTCTGCTCGGCCTGCGCGACTACGCCCGCCGCCAGTCGCTCGACATCGGGGTGGCCGACCTGCGCGACCTGGGCCCCGCCGACGCAGCGGCCGCCTGGGCCCACGCCCGCACCCTGCCCCGCGTCGGCGGCGGCACCCCGGCCCCGGGTCCCGGCTCGGCGGTGGCACCATGATCCGCGCCGGGATCGTGGGGGCGGCCTTCGCCGGGGAGCTGCACGCCCAGGGACTGGCCGCCACCGGCCGGGTCGAGATCGCCGCCGTCGTGTCGGCCTCGGCCGCGTCCCGGGAGGCCTTCGCCGCCCGTTGGAATTGCCGGGCCCATCCGACGGTCGAGTCGATGCTGGCCGCCGAGCGGCTCGACGTCGTCACCCTGGCCATGCCCAACCGGTTCCACCGCGACGCCACCCTGCTGGCCGCCGCGGCGGGGGCCCACGTCGTGTGCGAGAAGCCCCTGGCGATGAACCTGTCCGAGGCCGACGAGATGATCACGGCGTGCCGCGACGCCGGCGTGACGCTGTTCTACGGCGAGCAGCTGTGCTTCGCCCCCCGGTACGTGGCCGTACGTGATCTCGTGCGCAGTGGGGCGCTGGGCGACATCATCTCGGTGTCGCACCGGGAGCGCCACGGCGGCCCCCACGCCCGCTGGTTCCACGATCCCGCCCTGTCGGGCGGTGGTGCCCTGCTCGACATGGGCTGTCACGGCATCGCCGTGATCCGCTGGCTGCTCGACCGCCGGCCGGTCACCGGGGTCTCGGCACGCCTCGGCATCCACCGTCACCGGGACGGGGTGGTCGAGGACCACGCCGTCGTGAGCCTCGGGCTGGAGGGCGGCACGGTCGGCCTGGTCGACGCGTCCTGGGCCGCCCCCGGAGGGATCGACGAGCGGCTGGAGGTGCTGGGGACGCAGGGTTCGGTGGTGGCCGACCTGGCCCGGGGGCAGGCCCTGCTCGTGTACACCGACACCGGGGTCGGCTACGGCGTCGAGAAGGCGGCGTCGACCACCGGCTGGACGTTCGTGGCCCACGAGGAGGCCCGCACCTGGGGCTGGTTCGGGGAGATGTCCCACGTCGTCGACTGCATCGAGGGGCGGGCCACGCCCGAGGTCACGGGCGACGACGGCCGGGCCGTGCTCGAGGTCGTGATGGCCGCCTACGAGGCCGCCGCCCGCCGGGCCGAGGTCGCGATCCCCTTCGCCGCCACCGCCGTCCGCCCGATCGACCCCTGGCTCGAATTCGGTCAGTCGAGTTGACCGAATGACCGGCGCTGCGTAGGGTCACGCGACCTCACCACCCGGTCTGCCCATGGGGGACACATGACCTCGCTCGCGCCGCTGGGCCCTCGCCCTGTCGGCCGTCCTCGTCGTCGTCGGCGTGTCCGCCTGCGGCTCCGACTGCGATTCCAGCTCCTCGGAGACCACGGCCGCTCCGACCGAGACCGCCGCTCCGGCCGAGACCGCCGCCCCCGAGACGAGCGCCGCGGCCGCCGAGACGACCGCTGCCGCCGCCGGCGGGGAGGCCCTCGAAGCCGGCAGCAACGGGGAGATCAACGTCTTCCTGATCCCGAGCCCGAGCTCGACGTCGATCCAGAAGTTCATCCCCGAGTTCGAGAAGAAGACCGGCATCAAGGTCAACGTCTCGGAGACGCCCTACGGCGAGGCCCACCAGAAGCAGCTGCTCTCGTACCAGAACAAGGCCGGCGCCTACGACATCGCCCAGTACGACAACACCTTCCTGGCCGCCTTCGGCGCCGCCAAGGTGATGACCCCGCTCGACGACTACCTGGCCGCCTCCACCGAGTACGACCTCGCCGACTTCACCAAGGGTCAGCAGGACTACGGCAAGTACGACGGCGTGACCTACGGGCTCACGCTGTCGACCGAACCCATGATCCAGTGGTACCGCACCGACCTCTACGAGGAGCTGGGCCTCAAGCCGGCCACCACGTGGGACGAGTACCTGTCCAACGCCAAGGCCATCAAGGCCTCGGGCAAGGCCGCCGGCACCATCATGGGCTTCGGTCCGAACGTGAGCTGGTGGTGGATGACGCTGGTGTGGAGCTTCGGCGGGAAGATCTACGACGACCAGCTCAACCCCACGGTGAACTCCCCCGAGGCCGTCCGGGCCACCGAGTACCTGAAGAGCCTGCTCGACGTCGCCCCCGACGGTGCGGTGTCGGCCAACGGTGACGACGTGACGGCCAAGTTCATCAGCCAGGACATCGGCTCGATGGTCCAGTACTCGGGCTACTACGGCTCCATGCAGGACGCGGCCACCAACAAGCACCTCGGCAAGATCGGCACCGCCAAGATGCCCTCGGGCGGCGCCGACATCACCCACCTCGCGGGTTGGAACATCGGCATCCCGGCCGACGCCGCGAACCCCGACAAGGCCTGGCAGTTCCTGGAGTTCGTGCTCGGCAAGTCCAACGCCCGGGCATACCTCGACTCCGGGGCCGCCGCCATCGGCCGCCTCTCCATCGTCAACGACGCCGACCTGCTCGCCGCCCAGCCCTACCTGGCGACCCTCAACGTGCCCGACTCCAGCCGCATCGAGCGCTACCCGCAGCTCAAGGTGTGGCCCGAGATGGACAAGGCGATCGTCGACGCCGTCACGAACATCCTCACCGGCAAGGACACGCCCCAGGCCGGTCTGGACAAGCTCCAGTCGGCCCTGAAGCCCATCCTGGCCGCCGAGAAGGGCTGACGTCGGCGCCGCGCCCCTCGATGACCGCCCCCCAGCGGGAACGCCGTCGCGACCCCCGCTGGGGGGCGGCGGCGTTCACCGTCCCGGCCTGGATGCTCGTCGTCGCGCTGTACGCCGTTCCCACCGTCGTCGGTGTCTACCTCTCGACGCGCAGCCGGTCGATCGGCTCCTTCGCCCCCGACCGCTTCGTCGGCTTCGGCAACTACCGACGTGACGTCACCACGGCGACGTTCCGCGAGTCCGTGCGCACGACCGTCGGCATCGCCGCCCTCGGCCTCGCCGTCCAGCTCCCCGCCGGGCTGGGGCTCGCCGCCATCCTCCACCGCAACCTGAGGGGCACCCGGCTGTTCCGCAGCATCCTGCTGCTGCCCATGCTGCTCACCCCGGTGGCCATCGGCCTGACGTGGCGGTTCATGCTCGACACCGACCTCGGGGTCGTGAACTGGCTGCTGCGCTCGCTCGGGCTCGGCGGCTTCGACTGGCTCGGCAACCGGCGGGCCGCCGTCGCCGCCATCGTCATCGTCGACTCCTGGCAGTCGATCCCGTTCGTGATGCTGCTGGCCGTGGCCGGGCTGGCCGGCCTGCCCGTCGAGCCCCAGGAGGCGGCTCGCGTCGACGGGGCGGGGTCCCTGCGCGTCTTCTGGTCGGTGACCATGCCGATGCTGCGCCGGGTCCTGGCCGTGATCCTGCTCATCCGGCTCATCGACGTGCTCAAGCTCTTCGACGTGATCTTCCTGCTCACCCGGGGCGGCCCGGGAACAGCGACCCAGACGGTCGGGCTGCTCACCTACAACACCGGCTTCAACTTCCTCCAGACGTCACGGGCGGCGGCCATCGGCGTCGCCGTCACCATCTTGATGCTGCCCCTGTTCGCCCTGTGGCGCAGCGCCTCGCGAGGTGGCCGGTGACGCGCCGGAAGCTGTCGACCGCCGGGTGCTACGCCGTGCTCGTCGGGGCCTGCTTCATGGCCCTGTTCCCGGTGTTCTGGACGCTGTCGACGAGCATCAAGAACCGCGTCGACACCTACACGCTGCCACCCCGGTTCGTCCGCTTCCCGGCGACGGCCAAGAACTACCGCCTCCTGTTCGACCGTGACGACTTCGCCGCTGCCGTGTGGAACACCGTGACCATCACGGTCCTGTCCACGGTGCTGTGCGTCGTCGTCGGCACGCTGGCGGCCTACTCCCTGGCCCGACACCCCCGTTTCCCCGGACGCCGCCCCCTGGAGCTGTCGCTGCTGCTGGCCCGGGCCGTCCCGGGGATCGTGCTCATGGTGCCGCTCTACGACCTCGTGAGCCGGTTCGGCCTCTACGACCGCCGGTGGGCGCTGGTGATCATCTACGCGGCGGCCAACCTGCCCTTCGCGGTCTGGCTGATGACGTCGTTCATCGAGCAGATCCCCGTCGAGCTCGAGGAGAGCGCCCGCACCGACGGCGCCGGCCGGCTCGCCGTCCTCGTCCGCATCGTGATGCCGCTGTCCCTGCCCGGCCTGGCGGCGACGATGATCTTCGTCGCACTCCTGGCCTGGAACGAGTTCCTGATCCCCGTGATCCTGGCCGGACCGGACTCCAAGACCCTCCCCGTGTACATCAGCTCGTTCATCTCCAACCGCACCCTCGACTGGGGCCCCATGGCCGCCGCCAGCTGCCTGGCGATCGTCCCCATCGCCCTGCTCACCATCGCCGTCCAGCGCCAGCTCGTGAAGGGGCTCACCGCCGGGGCGGTCAAGCAATGAGCGACCACCACCGCCTCGTGCGTCGCACCCATCAGGGCCGGGTGCTGCAGGCGGTGGTCGCGCACGCCCCGGTCAGCCGCTCCAAGCTGGTGGAGATCACCGGGCTGTCCAAGCCCACCGTCCTGGCCATCGTCAACGAACTGCTCGACCAGGACCTGATCCGTCCCGTGGCGGCGGCCAGCACCGGCGCGGGCCGTCCGCCGGACTGGTACGAGGCCAACCCGCGGGCGGGGTTCGTCGTCGGCGTGGATCTGGGCGGAACGAAGATCCGGGCGGCGCTGGCCGACCTCGGGGGCCACGTCCTGGCCGAGACCACCGAACCCGCGGACCGTCACGGCGGCGAGGCGGTGGTCGAACAGATCACGGCACTGGTCGGGCGTCTGGCGAAGACGGCCCGGGTGGCCCGGCGGACCGTGCGCTGCGTCGCCGTGGGATGCCCCGGGTTCGTTCTCGCCGACGGCACGCTGACCGCCGCGTTCAACGTTCCCGGATTCGAGCACTTCGCCCTCCGGGACCGGCTCGCCTCGGCAATGGGCACCGAGGTCCTCGTCGACAACGACGTGAACGTGGCTGCGTTCGGCGAGATGGCGTCGGGAACCCATGGGGCGGCCCGCGACCTCGTGGTCCTCGCCATCGGGACCGGTGTGGGGGCGGGGATCGTCATCGGGGGCGAGGTCGTCCGGGGCGCCCGGGGTGCCGCCGGGGAGGTGGCCTACCTCCCGCTC
>JBIKWW010000460.1:0-3049 GCA_044356125.1 Acidimicrobiia bacterium | reverse complement strand
TGAACGGCAATGGAGCTCAGAGAAGTCGACCAGGGTCGGCGTCGTCCGTGGCGGGCGGCTCGCATCGCCGTGGGTGTGGTGGCGCTGGTCGCCTGGGCCTCGTCGGCCGTGACCGGTCCCGCTCCCGCCCAGCCCGCGACGACGGCCTACGGCGGCTCGCCGCCCCTGATCGTGCCCGGAACGCTGTTCGGGCCGACGACGACGGAACCGGCCGTCACGACCACGACGGCGGCCCCGACCACGACGGCGGCCGCGGCCCCCGCCACCACGACGCCGACGACCACCACGGCGCCGCCCAGCACGGCCCAGGTGCTCGGTGTGCAGATCACCGCCGCTCCAGCCGCCGCCACCCCGCTGGCGACCAGTGACGTCGGCGCCGTCGCCTTCACCGGCTTCACCGGCGCCGCACTGCTCCGCCTCGGTGGCGCCGCCGTGGTCCTCGGTGCCCTGCTCGTCGTCATCGCCCGGCGACGTCGCTCCGCCCCCGGTTCCTGACCCGTCGGCGGCTGAGCGGTCAGTCCGGCGGCTTCGCGGCGGCTGAGCGGTCAGTCCGGCGGCCGGGGGCCCAGCCTCCGCTGCCACGCCCACGCCGAGGCGACGATCTCGGCCAGCGGGTGCCGGGCCATCCAGCCGAGCTCGGCCATCGCCCGCTGCGGGCTCGCCCACACCTCGGTCACGTCGCCCGGCCTCCGCGGCGACATCGTGACCGGGACCGGGACCCCGGTCGCCTGCTCGAAGGCGTCGACGACCTCTCGCACGCTCACGCCCCGGCCTGCACCGAGGTTGTAGGCGCGCAGATCGATGGGCCCGGCCAGCACGGCGTCGAGGGCGGCCAGGTGGGCATCGGCCAGGTCGACGACGTGGAGGTAGTCGCGGATCGCCGTGCCGTCCGGCGTCGGGTAGTCGGACCCGAAGATCTCGAGGCGGGAACGCCACCCGGCGGCGGTCTGCGTGATGAACGGAACGAGGTTGTCGGGCACGCCGAGGGGCAGCTCACCGATGAGGGCCGACGGGTGGGCACCGGCCGGGTTGAAGTAGCGCAGCGACACCGACGACGACAGCATCCCCGCCGCCGAGGCGTCGGCCAGGAGCCGCTCGCACATCTGCTTGGTCGCCCCGTACGGGGACTGGGGGGGAGCCAGCGGCGTGTCCTCGGTGACGGGCAGCCGGTCGGGCTGGCCGTAGACCGTGCACGACGACGAGAACACCATCCGCCCGCAGCCCACGGCGGACATGGCGTCGAGCACGGCCACCGTGGCGCCGATGTTGTTGCCGTAGTACCGGGTCGGATGGGCGACCGACTCCCGGACCGACTTGTAGGCGGCGAGGTGCACCACCGCGTCGACCCGGCCCCATCGGACCAGTGCCGCCGTCAGCGCCCGGGAGTCGGCCGCGTCGATGCGTTCGACCATCGGCGGACGGCCGGTGATGGCCCCGATGCCGTCGAGGATGCGGGCGTGCGACCGGCGGAGGTCGTCGACGACGAGCACCTCGTGGCCGGCACCGACGAGCGCCACGCACGTGTGCGACCCGATGTACCCGGCTCCACCGGTGACGACGACCCGGGCCATGTCAGCCGTTCAGCTCCACGCCGGGCCGGCTCAGCGCGACGCCAGCGCCGTGCGGAACCAGGCGATCGTGCGGTTCAGTCCCTCGCGCAGCGCCACCTCGGGCTGCCATCCCAGTTCGAGTCGGGCCCGGGTGATGTCGGGACGCCGCTGCAGCGGGTCGTCGCCGGGCAGCGGCCGGTGCACCAGCGGCCCCGGGGCGCCGGTCAGCTCCAGCACGAGCGCGGCCAGCTCCAGCATGGTGAACTCGCCGGGGTTGCCGATGTTGACGGGCCCGCGCGCGTCGGACTCCAGCAGCGCCAGGATGCCTCGGACCTGGTCGTCCACGTAGCAGAAGCTGCGCGTCTGGGAGCCGTCCCCGAAGACCGTCAGCGGCTCGCCCCGCAGCGCCTGGCTGATGAAGTTGGAGACCACCCGCCCGTCCTCGGGCGACATGCGGGGCCCGTAGGTGTTGAAGATCCGCACCGTCCGCAGCTCGACGCCGTGGCGGGCCACGTAGGCCGCGCCCATCGCCTCGGCGAAGCGCTTGGACTCGTCGTACATCGACCGGGGCCCGTTGGGGTTGACGTTCCCCCAGTAGGTCTCGGGCTGGGGGTGGACGTGAGGGTCCCCGTAGACCTCGCTGGTCGACGCCTGCAGGACCCGGGCGCCAGTCGCCACGGCGACATCGAGCACGTTCATCATGCCGACCGAGCCGACGAGGAGGGTCTCCACCGACAACCGCTGGTACACCGGCGGACTGGCCGGCGAGGCCAGGTTGCAGATGCGGTCGGGACGCAGACGCTCGATCGCCGCGCCGAGCCCGGCGTGTGCGGCGAAGGGGACGACGATGTCGTGCTCGAAGCAGGAGAACCGCTCCGAGTCCCGCAGGTGGGCCACGTTGTCCCACGAGCTGGTGGCGCAGTTGTCGACGCACAGGACCGTGTCGCCCCGGGCGATCAGCGCCTCGCAGAGGTGGGACCCCAGGAACCCGGCCCCACCCGTGACGACCGTCGTGTGCGTCACGGCTACCAGCCCCCGGCGCGGGGTCGGCCGATGCCCCGGTAGGTGAAGCCCTGGGCGACGAGCACCTCGGGATCGAGCACGTTGCGACCGTCGAGCACCACCCGCCCGTGCATGCGCTTGACGAGCTCCTCGACGTCGGGGTTGCGGAACTCGTTCCACTCCGTGGCCAGGATCAGCGCATCGGCACCATCGAGGGCCTCGTAGGCATCGGTGGCCAGCACGCAGCGCTCGTCGAGCAGCAGCCGGGCAGGCTCGGCGGCCACCGGGTCGTAGGCCGTCACGGCGGCGCCGCGCTCGAGCAGGGCGGCGATCATGGCCAGCGCCGGGGCCTCCCGGACGTCGTCGGTGTTGGGCTTGAACGCCAGCCCCCAGACGGCGACGCGCCGACCGCTGAGCGAGCCGAGCTCCTGCTCGGCGGCGTCGACGAGCCTCAGCTTCTGCTGGCCGTTGACGGCCTCGACGGCCTCCAGCAACGC
>JBIKWW010000459.1:0-3053 GCA_044356125.1 Acidimicrobiia bacterium | reverse complement strand
GCGGTGCTCGTGGTGGTCGCGGTGCTGGTGGTGCTCGTGGTGGTCGCGGTGCTCGCGGTGCTCGTGGTGCTCGTGGTGGTCGCGGTGCTCGTGGTGGTCGTGGTGGTCGCGGTGCTCGTGGTGCTCGTGGTGCTCGTGGTGCTCGTGGTGGTCGCCGTCGGGCGGCGACGCGGCGGGAGGTCGCAGGCCCGGGCCACGGCGATCCCGACGACGTCGCCGTAGAGCAGCGCCTGCTCGGGCCGCACGTGGGTGCGATCGCGGTAGAGCGCGTCGGGATGGTCGAGAGCGACCCGTCGCCAGTCGGCCACGACCACGTTCGGGTACCGACCGAGCGCGCGCCAGATGAGCGAGTTGACGTCGTCGACCCACGGCCGGTCGGGAACCTCGACGGTCACCAGCACCACCAGCGGGACACCCGCGGCCCGCTCCAGGAACGTCTCCCAGCGGCGTTCGCCGACCACCCCGTTGTTGCCGAGATGGATGATCAGCACGTCGCCGACCGAGCCGTCGGCGATCGCCCGCTCGGCCCGCTTGAGCCCGTCGAGGAAGCTCCGGGCCGTCCTCGCGTCGATGCGGACGCGGCGCCCCAGTCGCCCCTGCAGCCCGGCTGCCGCGCCCAGCTGCACGGAGTCGCCCACGGCCAACCCGGGCACGTCCAGCGGCCCCCAGGGCAGCGTCGGACCGGGCGCCGCCGGAACAGGACCCATCCCGACCGGGCGGCCCGCGGCGACGGCGGCCGGCGGAGCGCCACGCCCGGCGGTCGGCGCCGGCGACCCGGAGGGCACCGGGGAGGCGGAGGGCACCGGGGAGGCGGAGGGCACCGGGGAGGCGGAGGGCACCGGGGAGGCGGAGGGCACCGGGGAGGCGGCCGGCGGCGGCACCGTCACGACCGGTGGGAGCGTCGCCCCGGCGGCGAGGAGCGCCTCGTTCTCGGCGAGGTTGCGCTCCAGCGCCGTCGTCACGGGGGCGGCGTTGACGAGCGCGAGCGTGAGCGCCGAGGCCGCCACGGCACCGGCGGGCACCGTCGATCGGCGGGTCCTGACCCCCCAACGACGCCATGCCCCTCTCCGGAACGGCTGCTCCACGAGCCGGAAGCTCAACTCCGCAATGATCAGCGCGCTGGTGATTCGGCCGACCTGGACGAGCCACTCGGGGACTCCCGCGACGTCGCGACCCGGCCGGGTGTAGATGAAGACCGGCCAGTGCCAGAGGTACAGCCCGTAGCTGCGCTCCCCGGCCCAGCGCAGCGGGGCGAACCCGGCGACCGTACGAGCCCCGACCAGGCGCTCGCGCCGCCAGAGCCAACGGTCCGGATGCGTCACCGCGATCAGCAGCAGCGCCGTCGACACCCCCACGACGGCGAACCCGCCCCGGTACAGCCAGGCCGACCCGGTGTCAGCGGCGAGGACGATCGCCAGCAGGACCGCCATGGACACGGCCCCGAGGAGATCGGATCCGGTGACCGGGCCGATCACCCGTCCACCGGCCCAGCGGTGGCCGGTTCGGCGGGTGAGGGGGGCGTGGAACCAGAACGCCGCGGCCCCACCGGCGAGCAGACCCACCGCACGCGTGTCGGTCCGGAGATACACCGACGATGCATCCGCCCCCGGCACCCCGGCCACCCAGCGCCCGTGGAGGAACCACATGAGCGCCGCCGAGCCGACCGCTGCGGCGGCGAGGGCGCCCACCATGACCCGCTTGCGACGGGTGACGGCGAGCAGCCCGGCCACCACGAGCGGCCACACCACGTAGAACTGCTCCTCGACGGCCAGCGACCACAGGTGACGCAGCAGCGGCGGGCGACCGAAGGCCTCGAAGTACGAGCGGTCGGCGGCGATCTGGTACCAGTTGGAGACGTACCCCAGCGCGGCGAGGACGTCACCGCGCTGGGCCACCGCCTGATCCCGCTCCACGGTCAGCAGAAGGACCCCGGTGACCACGAGCAGCAGCGTCACCGCGGGCAGCAGCCGCCGCGCCCGGCGCACCCAGAACGCACCGAGGGCGATCCGCCCTTTCGAGCGCCACTCGGCGATGAGCAGGTTCGAGATGAGATAGCCGGAGATGGCGAAGAACACGTCCACGCCGAGGAAGCCACCGTGGGCTCCCGGCAACCCGGCGTGGTACGCGACGACGGCGGCGATGGCGAGCGCGCGGACGCCGTCGATGCCGGGGAGGTACCCCAGCTCGACGCGTCGACCGCGGCCCGCCGTCAACGACGTGCCCCGGAGCCCGTCAGCGGAAGCGCACCGGCGCGTCGACGCACCGGTTGCGCAGCACGCCGAGCCCTTCGATCTCGCTGACGAGCAGCTCCCCGGGCTGCAGCCACCGCTGCGGACGGCGGGCGACGCCCACCCCCGAGGGCGTGCCCGTGAAGATCACATCGCCCGGTAGCAGCGTCAGCACCCGGCTCAGGTACTCGATGATCGGCGCGACGCCGAAGATCATGTCGCCCGTCCGACTCTGCTGGACCGGCTCGCCGTCGATGCTGCAGCTCAGCGCCAGGTCGTCGGGATCGAGCCCGGCGGCGCGCAGTTCGTCGGGCGTCACCAGTGTGGGACCCATCGGCCCGAACGTGGCGAATGACTTCCCGCAGGAGAACTGGTTGGCGGGGGCCGTGCGCTGGACCGTGCGCTCGCTGATGTCCTGCCCGACGCAGAGCCCGGCCACGTGGTCCCACGCCGATGCGGCGTCGACGTGACGGGCGGTGCGCCCGATCACCACCACCAGCTCGCACTCCCAGTCGACGGTGTCCGACGGCAGCTCGACATCGGCGTTCGGGCCCGTGAGGCACGTGACCCACTTGGTGAACACGTTCGGGGCCTCCGGGTAGGGCTGGCGCGTCTCGTCGGCGTGGGCCCGGTAGTTCAGACCGATCCCGAACACCTGACGGGGCGCGGGCGACGGGGCCCCGAGCGCAGCAGCGTCGCGGGGAACGGCGGCCGACGCGTCGACGGCCCGGGCGGTGGCCAGCGTGGCGTCCCACGCGTCATAGGCGGCAGCGGCGTCAGGAGCGACGAGCACGCCACGGCGGGCTCCGTCGGTGTCATCGGTGA
>JBIKWW010000458.1:0-3074 GCA_044356125.1 Acidimicrobiia bacterium | reverse complement strand
GAGCTCACGGCCGAGGAAGACCGAGCTCATGGCGCGCCCACAGCCCAGGTCGAGCACGCGCATGCCGGCCGAGATCGGGAGCACCTCGGTCAGGGACTCGGTGAGCCAGAGCGCGTGCGGGCCCATCTGGTTCTCGACGACCCACGCCGGGTCGTAGCCGTTCGACCGGACGTAGCGGGGGTGGCGGAGCGCGTCGGGGGTGATCACGACGAGGCTCCGCAACCGCGCCGCTCCCAGAGCCGGGAGATCCCCGTCTCGCCCGGCGCGCCGCGGCGGCCATCGCCGATCTCCTCGACGAGGCGGTAGCCGAGCCGCCGGGGCACGCCCTCGCTGCGTCGGTTGGCGACGTCGTGGCGGATGACGACTCGCCGGATGCCCGGCAGCGACAGCGCGAGGTCCGTCAGCGCGGCCGACGCCTCCTGCGCGTAGCCCCGGCCCACGTGGTCGACGTGGACCCAGTACCCGATCTCGAGGCCGTCAGGGCCGACGCGCCGGTGCAGCCCGGTGCCGCCCACGACGCGCCCGTCGCTCAGCATCCCGAGCGTCGAGTCCCCACCGCCGGACCACTCCGCCTGCCAGCGCTCGATGAGCGCCACTCGCTGCTCGACGGTCTGCGGCTCGAACGCGACCCACGGCATCCACGGTCGCAGGTGCTCGATGCTCTCCGTGATGGCCTCGCCGAGCGCACCCGCGTCGTCCGCCCGCCAGGCCCGCAGCTCGAGCCGTGCGGTCGTCACACGGTGGGGCAGTCGCTCCGGCATCGGGCCAGCGTGGCAGACGCCCATGTCGGTGGCCCCGGGTTTCCTCGGGCGGTCAGCCGCCGAGGAGGGTACGGACCCGGTCCTTGGGGCGGCCGACGATCGCCTTGCCGTCGACGAGCACGACGGGGCGCTGCAGCAGCTTGGGCTGGGCCACGAGCAGCTCGACCACGGCGTCGCGCGTCGTGTAGTCCTCGGCACGCAGGCCCAGCTTCTCGAAGAGGCTGTCCTTGCGGACCAGGTCGCCGACGGGATCCTCGAGGTGGTCGACGATGGACTCGATCTGCGCCCGGGTGAGCACGCCCTTCTTCATGTACTCGACGGTGTCGAACTCGACACCGAGCTCCCGCGCGATGGCGACAGCGTTGGTCGAGCTGTTTCAGTTGGGGTTGTGGAAGATGGTCACGGCGGCCATAACTGCGAACGGTAGCCCGTGCGACGGTACCGTCGGCCCCATGAGCAGCTCCATGGACGGCATCTGCGACGACCTGGCGGCCGAGACGGCCGATCTCGTCGCCATCCTCACCCCGCTGACGGCCGAGCAGTGGGACCTTCCCACCCCGGCTGACGGCTGGTCGATCCGCGACCAGGTCAGCCACCTCGCGTACTTCGACGAGACGGGCACCCTGGCGGCCACCGATGCCGACGCCTTCGTCGAGTCCGCCAAGGCGCTGATGGCCAACGCCAGCGGGGTCGACGTCGCCACCGAGCGGGGCCGGGCCATGTCGGCGGCCGGGGTGTTCGAGTGGTTCACGACCGTACGCGCGCAGATGATCGAGGTGTTCCGGGACCTCGATGCCAAGACCCGGTTGCCGTGGTACGGACCGGCCATGAGCGCCATGTCCTTCGCCACGGCCCGGCTGATGGAGACGTGGGCCCACGGGCAGGATGTCGTCGACACCCTGGGGATGCCGCGCCCGGCCACCGACCGTCTGCGCCACGTCGCCCACATCGGCGTCCGGGCCCGTCCCTTCGCCTACGCCACGAACGGGCGGGAGCTGCCCGCAGGCGAGATCGGCGTGACCCTGACGTCGCCGTCGGGCGAGGTCTGGTCGTGGAACGAGGGGATCACCTCCGACACCGTGACCGGCCCGGCGCTCGACTTCTGCCTGGTCGTCACCCAGCGCCGCCATCCCGCCGACACGGCCCTGGTCGTGAGCGGACCGCTGGCCGAGGACTGGATCGGGATCGCCCAGGCGTTCGCCGGGCCTCCCGGAACCGGGCGTCAGCCCGGCCAGTTCGCCGGGGTCTGATCCCGCGGCCGCCGATCAGGCGGCGGCGAGGATGGCGACCAGCTCGTCACGCTCGGGCCCGAGCGGGGGAAGCGGAGGCCGGGTGTCCCTGGCGGCGAACGCCGCCTGGCAGGCGGCGATGACCTCGGGGTTGCCGAGCAGGGCGTCGGGCGCATCGAGCAGGTTGAAGCTGCGGAAGAAGGCCCGGTAGACGGTCGGGTCGGTGCGGGTGGCCGGCAGCAGTCCGTTGAGCACGAAGTCGCGGATGCCTGCCGCCATCGGGTCGGGCTCGGTGCCGGCGAGCTGGGCACTGCGGACCTTCTGGGCGTCCTCGTCCTGGCGTCGGGCGGTGCGGTAGTGGGGCTCGACCTGGGTGGTCATGGCGTGGTGCAGGGCCAGAGCGACGGCGTGGCGGTCGCTGCCGTGGGCCCGCAGCACGCCGGAGAGCTCATCGGCGGCGATCCCCGCGGTGCTGCAGCCCTTCCCGTAGAGGGGGTTGGTGGCGATGGCGGCGTCGCCGATGACCGCCAGCCCGGTGGCCACGGGGGCTCCGTCGACCACGAAGTGCCGGACCCGGTTGCGCAGCCGCGCCATCGTCTGCACGTCGCTGATGGGCTCGGCGAGGCCATCGCGCATCCATGGCTCGAGCGTGGGGAGGGTCCGCAGGGTGGCTTCGAACTGCGCGACGCGCGACAGCTTGCGGAGCTCGACGTCGTCGGTCGGCGCGGCGAGCGTGACCGAGAAGGTCCCGTTGTCGCCGTAGAAGCCGCCGAACTTCAGGTAGCCGAGGTCACCGCCGGCCCCCATGCCGCCCAGGATGGGGAGGTCCTCCCCTTCACGGAGCCGGTAGAAGCGCGACCAGTAGACGATGCCGCACTCGTGGAGGTCCTCGGTGGGCTGGACCGCGCCGCCCAGCTCGGCGATCCAGTTCATGACCGGGGAGCGCCGCCCGCCGGCCACGACCACGAGGTCGCCGCGCACCTCGGTGCCATCCTCCAGGCCGACGCCACGCACGTCGGTGCCCTCGGCGACGAGGCCACGCACGCCCCGCCCGGCGGCCCAGGCCACACCGGGCTCGGCCGTC
>JBIKWW010000074.1:0-10939 GCA_044356125.1 Acidimicrobiia bacterium | reverse complement strand
GTCCCCGATCCCGGCCCCGTCGGGCGACCCGCCGCCGCCCCGGTGGCGGCCGACACCCAGCCGGTCGTGGTCGTGGTGCGCCGCATCCACGTACGCCCGCGCGCCACGGTGGCCCCCCAGGCCCCGGTGGGCGCCACCGATCCGGTGGCCGCCGGTGCAGCCGCCGCGACCCCGGCCGCTGCGGTCGCGGCAGCCAGCCCGGCCGTCCGGGCGCCGTCGGTCGCCCAGCCGGTCACGACCTCGGGCACGGCTTCGCCCATGCCCCGCCGGGCCGCCCGCACGGTGCGCACCCGGGCGAGCTGAGCGCCGCCATGGCACCGTCGCACACCCACCGGATCACGTTCGCGGCGATGGGCGGAACGGCCTCGATCACCCTCACCGCTCCGTCCGGGCGCTGCGCCCGGGCCGCCGCCGCCGCCGCTCGGGGCGTCGTGGCCGACGCCGAGGCCCGGTGGTCGCGCTTCCTGCCCGACAGCGACGTCAGCCGCCTCAACCGCAATCCCGGCCGTCCCGTGGTCGTCGACGGGTCCACCCTCGACCTCCTGGAGCAGGCCACGGCGGCCTGGGAGGCCACCGAGGGGCGCTTCTCGCCATTCGCCCTCCGGGCCGTCGTGGGCCTCGGCTACGCCACCTCGATGACGGGCCGCTGGGCAGGGGCGTCGCATGCCACGGCGGTGCCGATGCTGCCGGTGCTGCCGGTGCTGCCCGTGCCCGGCGGGGCCCCTGTTCCCGTCCCCGGAACGTGCCCGGCGAACGTGACGCTCGTCGAGGCCCCCCTGCGGATCGACCGGGCGCGGTCGACGGCCACGCTCGACGGGGCGGGCATCGACCTCGGGGGCATCGGCAAGGGAGCCGCCGCCGATCGGGCCGTGGCCATCGCCCGCCGCCTGGGTGCCACCAGTGCGTGCGTCGAGATCGGCGGTGATCTGGCCATGGACGGCGACGAGCCGTGGACGGTCGAGGTCGAGGACCCGTTCCGCCCCGGGACGGTGATGGCCGAGGCGGCGTTCCTGGCCGGAGGCGTGGCCACCAGCAGCGTGAGGCGGCGGCGGTGGCGGGGAGCCGACGGGCTCGAGCGCCACCACCTCGTGGATCCCCGGACCGGGGCCAACCCGGGCACCCGCCTGGCCTCGGTGACCGTCGCCGCGGCGAGCGCTGCGGCAGCCGAGGTGATGACCAAGGACCTGCTCGTGGCGGGCGCGCTCGACGGGGTCGGAGCGCGGGCGCGCGGTCTCGACGTGCTGGTCGTGGCCGATGACGCAACCGCGGTGATCAGCGGTGCCTGGACGCAGAGGAGCTCATGATGGATCCGAGGATCTGGTGGTACCTGACCCGGGCCTCAGGCGTGACGGCCTGGGTGTTCGCGACGGCGTCCGTGGTGACGGGCCTGCTGCTGTCGTCGCGGCGTGTCGAGCGGCGCCGCCCGAACTGGCAGCTCGACCTCCACCGCCACGAGTCGACGCTGGCGATCGGGGCCCTCGCCCTGCACCTCGGCGCGCTCGTGGCCGACTCCTTCGTGCCCGTCACCCTGCACGACCTGCTCGTGCCCCTGCGGATGGAGTGGCGGCCCGGGGCGGTCGCCCTCGGGATCCTGGCCATGTACGGGCTGGTCCTGGTGGAGGTGTCGAGCCGGCTGCGCCGCCACCTGGGCAAGCGGACCTGGCGGACGCTGCACCTGGCCAGCTACGGCGTCTTCGGGCTGTCCACGGCCCATTTCCTGGCGGCCGGGACCGACGCCCGCAATCCGATCCTCCGGGTGGTCGTGACCGCCGGCGTGCTGCTCGTGGGAGCCCTCACCCTGATGCGGATCGCCTCGTCGGCGGGCCCGGCGGCGGGCCCGCGGGAAGTGGCCGGCCGCCCCGGGCGCGCCCCCGTCACCGGGTCGGCGGCACCGGTCGGGGAGACCTGAACCCAGTCCGTCGCGAATCGCGACGGACTGGGTTGCGAATCGAAACCCAGCCCGGTTAGGGTGCCGGGCGTGGGGAGCGCCGAGGTGTCGGACGTCGTGGAACACGCGACCGGGGATGACGCGACCGGCCACGCAAGCGGTCGGCCCGCCGACGGCGTCGGGTGCTCGATCGCCGGCACGCTGGAGATCATCGGGGACCGCTGGACGATCCTGATCCTGCGTGACGCCTTCCGGGGCATCCGGCGCTTCGAGCACTTCCACGAGGACCTCGGGGTCGCCCGGAACCTCCTGTCGGACCGGCTGTCGAAGCTGGTGGGCCACGGGATCCTGCGCAAGGAGCTCTACGAGCAGCACCCGCCCCGCTACGAGTACCGCCTCACCGCCAAGGGCCGAGACCTGTCGCCGGCCCTGGTGGCGCTGCTGCAGTGGGGGGACCGTCACCTGGCCGGCCCCGCCGGTCCACCCATCGAGCTGGTGCACGCCGGGTGCGGCGAGCCGCTCGACCAGGTCTTCGTGTGCTGGCGCTGCGACACGACGGCCACGCCGGCGGAGATCCGCAGCCGACCCGGACCGTCGCGCCGCACCCGCCGCCGGGGCGACTGACCCGGGCGCCGGAACGACCCGAGCCGTCCCGCTCGAACCGACCTCGACCTGATCCTGACACCTGACACCTGACCCGCGACCTGCGACCTGCGTCCCGAACGGAGAACCCGTGCCCACCGATGATGAGCTGCTCCACGCATCCCTCGATGACCTGCTGGCAGCCGCCGCATCGATCCGCGACCGGGCCCACGGCACCCGCATCACCTACTCGCCCAAGGTGTTCATCCCGCTGACGCGCCTGTGCAACGACACCTGCGGCTACTGCACCTTCGCCCAGCCGCCGGCCCGGCTCGAGCAGCTCTACCTCGAACCCGACGACGTCCTGCGCATCGCCCGTGACGGGGCCCGGGCGGGGTGCCACGAGGCGCTGTTCACCCTCGGGGAGCGTCCCGAGGCGCGCTACCCGGTGGCCGCCGACTGGCTGCGCGAGCGCGGCCACGACTCCACCGTCGCCTACGTGGCCGCCATGGCCCGCCTCGTGCTCGACGAGACGGGCCTCCTGCCCCACGCCAACTGCGGGGCCCTGCACGCCGACGAACTGGCCCGGCTCCGGCCCGTCGCCCCCAGCCAGGGGATGATGATCGAGTCGCTCAACGCCGGCCTGGAGTGCCATCGCGGCGCGCCCGACAAGGCCCCGGCCCGCCGCCTGGCCACCCTGGAGGCTGCCGGGGAGCTGAGCATCCCGTTCACGACGGGGATCCTCGTGGGCATCGGGGAGTCCCGGGCGGACCGCATCGAGGCCCTGCGCGCCATCGCCGCGTCGCATGGTCGGCACGGACACGTGCAGGAGGTGATCGTCCAGAACTTCCTGCCGAAGGAGCGGACCGGGATGCGCAACGCCCCCGCCTGCCCGACCGACGAGGAGCTGTGGTCGATCGCCGTGGCCCGGATCATCCTGCCGTCGTCGGTCCACCTCCAGGCCCCGCCGAATCTGCTCGACGACTTCGGATCGCTGCTCGACGCCGGCATCGACGACTGGGGCGGGGTTTCGCCGGTGACGGCGGACCACGTGAACCCCGAGCGTCCCTGGCCCGCCCTCGACCGGCTGCGCGAGGTCACCGAGGCCCGCGGCTTCACCCTGGCCCCTCGACTCACCGTGTACCCCGAGCACGTCCACGACGCCGAGCGCTGGATCGATCCGTCCATCCGTTTCGCGGTCATGGACCGTTCCGACGCCGAGGGTCTGGGCCGCGACGACCCCGGCGCCTTCTTCCCCGAGAAGGTCTCCCACTTCGTCGACGTCGGCGACGGCGCCGAGGTGGTCCTCATCGGGGACCGGTCGACAGCGTGGTACTCGGGCGCCCCGGCGCAGCCGGTGCAGCTCGTGCCCGCGCGCGCCGCCGCCCGCGGCGCGGTGGGCGAGGTGCTCGCCGGTGTCCGGGCCGGGCAGGAGGTCGGGCTCGACGAGATCGTCACCCTGTTCGGTGCCCGCGGACCGGAGGTGGCCGCCGTGGCCGGGCTGGCCGACGAGCTGCGCCGGGAGGCGGTGGGCGACACCGTCACCTGGGTGCACAACCGCAACATCAATTACACGAACGTGTGCACCTTCAAGTGCCGTTTCTGCGGCTTCTCCAAGGGCCCGCTGTCGCTCAACCTGCGGGGCAAGCCCTACCTGCTCACCCTCGAGGACATCGCCGAGCGGGTGCGCGAGGCGTGGGAGCTCGGGGCCACGGAGGTCACCCTCCAGGGTGGGATCCATCCCGACTTCGACGGCGACTACTACATCGACGTCTGCCGCGCCGTGAAGGAAGCGGCACCGGGGATGCACGTGCACGGGTTCACGGCGCTGGAGGTCACCGAGGGCGCCCGCCGGCTCGGTGAACCGCTGGACTCCTACCTTCGGCGCCTGGTCGACGCCGGCCTGAGGTCGCTTCCGGGCACGGCGGCGGAGATCCTCGACGACGAGGTGCGGGCCGTGCTCTGCCCCGACAAGGTCGACACCGAGCAGTGGCTCGATGCCCACCGGACGGCCCATCAGGTCGGGCTGCGCTCCAACGTCACGATCATGCACGGCTCGGTGGAGCGGCCCGTGCACTGGGCCCGCCACATCGTGCGCACCCGCGACGTGCAGCGCCAGACGGGCGGCTTCACCGAGTTCATCCCCCTGCCGTTCGTGCACATGGCCTCACCCATCTACCTCCAGAAGAAGGCCCGCCGTGGCCCGACCTTCCGGGAGCTGGTGCTCATGCACGCCATCGGGCGGATCGCCTACCGGGGCCTCATCGACAACGTCCAGGCGAGCTGGGTGAAGATCGGTCCGGCCGGGGTCCAGCAGCTGCTGCAGGCCGGGGTGAACGACCTCGGCGGCACCCTGATGGACGAGAACATCTCGCGGGCGGCCGGTGCCTCGCACGGTCAGCTCATGACCGAGGAGCGCTTCACGGCGCTCGTCACCCCGCTCGGGCGCACGCTGGCCCAGCGCGACACGCTCTACGGCCGGGTCGGGGTCAGCGGAGTGCCCGTCGCCTGAGGGAGCGCCGGGCCCCCGGCGCCGCGGCTGGTATCGCGGGCGGCTGTCGTGGCAGGGTCGAAGCGATGCCCTCACCGCTTCTGGCCCCACCGGTGCGCTCCGCTCTCGATGTCCGCTCCGGGCAGTTCGAGATCAACCGAGCCCAGGTGCTCGCCGCCCTCGCCGAGATCGACACACTGCTCGACCGGGCCGCCGCCGGCGGCGGCCCCAAGGCCCACGCTCGCCTCCGTGAGCGCGGCAAGCTGCCGGTCCGGGAGCGGATCGCGCTCCTGCTCGACCCGGACACGCCGTTCCTGGAGATCAGCCCGCTGGCGGCCTACGACTCCGACTACACGATCGGAGGCGGCGCCGTCGTCGGCATCGGTGTGGTCGCCGGGGTCGAGTGCGTGGTGTTCGCCTACGACCCCTCCGTGCTGGGCGGGGCGATGACCCCCTACGTGGTCAAGAAGTGGATGCGGTCGCTGCAGATCGCCCGCGAGAACCGCATCCCCTACATCTCCTTCGTCGAGTCGGCCGGAGCCGACCTGCGCAAGGGTGACGACGGCCCGGGCAGCGGCAGACGGCCGGCCAAGACCGACCACTTCGCCGAGAGCGGCCGCTTCTTCTACGAGATGACCGAGCTCTCCAAGATGGAGATCCCGACGATCTGCGTGGTGTTCGGGTCGTCCACCGCCGGCGGCGCCTACCAGCCGGGCATGTCCGACTACAACATTTTCATCCGTGACCAGTCAAAGGTCTTCCTGGCCGGCCCGCCCCTGGTCAAGATGGCCACCGGGGAGGACTCCGACGACGAGACCCTCGGCGGCGCCCGGATGCACGCCGAGCGGTCCGGCCTGGCCGACTACCTCGCCGAGGACGAGCCCGACGCCCTTCGGATCTGCCGTGAGGTCGTCAGCCATCTCAACTGGCGCAAGCGTGGGCCCGGGCCGCGGCTGGTGGGTGACACGCCCCTCCACGACCCCGACGAGCTGCTCGGCATCGTCGGTGCCGACCTGCGCGTGCCCGTCGACGTGCGCGACGTCATCGCCCGGATCGTCGACGGCAGCCGCTTCGAGGAGTTCAAGGCCCTCTACGGGCCGACCATGGTGTGCGGCTGGGCGTCGATCCACGGCTACCTGGTGGGCATCCTCGGCAACAATGGCGTGATCTTCCCGGAGGCGGCGGAGAAGGGTGCCCACTTCATCCAGCTGTGCAACCAGCAGGACATCCCGCTGCTGTTCCTGCAGAACATCACGGGCTTCATGGTCGGGCGCGACTACGAGCGGGCGGGCGTCATCAAGAAGGGCTCGCAGCTCGTCAACGCCGTGTCGAACTCCAACGTGCCCCACCTCACCGTGATCATCGGCTCGTCGATCGGGGCAGGCACCTACGGCATGTCGGGGCGGGCCTTCGGGAACCGCTTCACCTTCATCTGGCCGACCACCAAGATCGCCGTCATGGGGCCCAAGCAGATCGCCGGGGTGATGTCGATCGTGCGCCGGGCCCAGGCCGCCCGGGCCGGGGTGCCCTTCGACGAGGAGGCCGACCGGAAGATCGTGGAACGGGCGGAAGCCGAGCAGGAGGCCGAATCGGTCGCCCTGCAGGCCACCGGGGCGATCTCCGACGACGGGATCCTCGATCCCCGTGACACCCGTGACGTGCTCGGCTTCTGCCTCTCGGTGGTGGCCAACGCGCCGGTTGAGGGCACCACCAACTTCGGGGTGTTCCGGCTGTGAGCGCCCGACGCTTCTCCACGCTGCTGGTCGCCAACCGTGGTGAGATCGCCCGCCGGGTGATGCGCACGGCAACCGACATGGGCATTCGCACCGTCGCCGTGTTCGTGGCCGCCGACGCCGGCTCGCCCCATGTCGACGACGCCGACGACGCGGTGCTGCTGCCCGACGGCGGCTACCTCGACGCGTCGGCCGTCCTCGAGGCGGCCCGGGTGTCGGGGGCCGATGCCGTCCACCCCGGCTACGGCTTCCTGTCCGAGAACGCCGCCTTCGCCCGCGCCGTCATCGACGCCGGTCTGGTGTGGGTCGGGCCGATGCCCGACGCCATCGCCGCCATGGGCGACAAGCTGGCCGCCAAACGCCTGGCCGTCGAGGCGGGCGTGCCCACCCTGCCCAGCGCCGAGGATCCCGCCGAGGCGGCAGGGGTCGGCTACCCGCTGCTCGTGAAGGCCGCCGCCGGGGGCGGTGGCAAGGGCATGCGCATCGTCGAACGCCCCGAGGACCTCGACGAGGCCGTGGCCGCCGCCCGGCGCGAGGCGCTCGGTGGCTTCGGCGACGCCACCGTGTTCCTTGAGCGCTACGTGCCCCGCTCCCGCCACATCGAGATCCAGATCCTGGGTGACGCCCACGGTGGGCTGGTCCATCTGGGCGAGCGGGAGTGCTCGATCCAGCGCCGCCACCAGAAGGTCGTCGAAGAGGCGCCCTCGCCCGTCGTCGATGCGGCCATGCGGGCGGCGATGGGGGAGGCGGCCCTGGCCATCGCCCGGCGGCTGGGCTACCGCTCGGCGGGGACCGTCGAGTTCCTCGTGGACGACACGCCCGGACCCGACGGCCGACGCCCCTTCTGGTTCCTCGAGGTCAACACCCGCCTGCAGGTGGAGCACCCCGTGACCGAGTGCGTGACCGGCCTGGACCTCGTGCGCGAGCAGCTCCGGGTCGCCGCCGGTGAGCCGCTCGGGTACGGCCAGGACGCGGTGCGGCTGGAGGGCCACGCCGTCGAGGTCCGTCTCTACGCCGAGGACGTACCCGCCGGGTTCCTGCCCGCCACCGGGACCCTGCACGCCTTCGAGCCGCCGACGACGCCGAACGTCCGCTGGGACGCCGGAGTCCGCACCGGCTCGGTCGTCGGGACCTCGTTCGATCCGATGCTGGCCAAGGTGATCGCCCACGCGCCGACCCGGGCCGACGCCGCCCGGCGTCTGGCGCTGGCCCTGGAGCGCACCCACCTGGCCGGGGTCACCACCAACCGGGACCACCTGGTCGCGACCCTCCGCCACGAGGCGTTCTTGGGGGGCGACACGACCACGGACTTCTTCGATCGGCATCGGCCCTCCCCCTGCCGTGTGCCCGATGAGGAGACGCTGGCGCGGGCGGCGGCGGCCGTCGCGCTCTGGATCCAGGGGGCGAACCGGGCGAGCGCCACGGTCCTCGCGTTCATGCCGTCGGGATTCCGGACCGGCCGTCATCCCGACCAGCGGGTCGTGCTGCGCCATGGCGCCGACGAGATCGCCGTCGAGTACCGATCGGTGCGGGGTGGATCGTTCCTCGTCGGGGGCCGGGACCGTGCCGTCGTCCATCGATGGGACGCGGGCGGGATCGACGTCACCATCGGCGCCCGCCGGATCCAGGCCCGCTGCACCCGCTGGGGCGACCGCGTCGTCGTGCACGACGGCGCCGGCGACATCGGGTTGACCCTCGTTCCCCGGTTCACCGTTCCCGGGCCGTCCGCCCCGGCCGGCGGGCTCGACGCCCCGATGCCGGGTCGCATCGTCGATGTGCGGGTGGCGGTCGGCGACGAGGTGCAGGCCGGTCAGCTCGTGGTCGTCCTCGAGGCGATGAAGATGGAGCACCGCATCACGACCCCCCACGCCGGGCGGGTCGCCGCAGTGATGGTCTCGGCTGGCCAGCAGGTGGAGCGCGGCGCCGTGCTCCTGGCCGTCGAGCCCGGCAGTACCCCTGACGACACCCCTGCCCAGGAGGCATGACCATGCGCAACCGGATCTGCGAGATGTTCGGGATCGAGTTCCCGATCCTGGCCTTCACCCACTGCCGCGACGTCGTCGCCGCCGTTTCCAGGGCCGGCGGCATGGGCGTGCTGGGGGCCGAGGCGCTCACCCCCGAGCAGCTCGACATCGACCTCGCCTGGATCAAGGCCCAGGTGGGTGACAAGCCCTTCGGCGTCGATGTCATCGTGCCCGCCAAGTACGAGGGCAAGGCCGAGGGTGAGCTGACGACCCGCGCCCTGGCCGATCGGATCCCGCAGGCCCACCGCCAGTTCGTCGACCACCTGATGGACAAGTACCAGGTCCCACCCCGGGTGGAGGGCACCGGCGGCCGCGGCGGTGACCGCGCCGCTCCCATGAGCTACGGCGCGGCGGCCCAGATGATGGACATCGCCTTCTCGCACCCGATCGCCGTCATCGTCAACGCCCTCGGTTCGCCCCCGCCCGACATGGTGGAGCGGGCCCACGCCGCCGGGATCAAGGTCGGCGCGCTGGCGGGCAAGGCCGCCCATGCCGTGCGCCACGTGGCGGCCGGGGTCGACTTCGTGATCGCCCAGGGCTACGAGGCCGGCGGCCACACCGGCGACATCGGCACCATGGTGCTCATCCCCGAGGTCGTCGACGCCGTGGCCCCCGTGCCGGTGCTCGCCGCCGGAGGGATCGGCGGTGGCCGCCAGCTCGCCGCGGCGCTCGCCCTGGGGGCCGAGGGCGTCTGGTGCGGATCGGTGTGGCTCACCACCGAGGAGGCCGAGACCCACCCGACGGTGAAGTCCAAGTTCCTGGCCGCCACATCGTCGGACACGCTGCGTTCGCGCAGCAAGACGGGCAAGCCCGCCCGCCAGCTGCGCTCCGCCTGGACCGACGAGTGGGAAGGTCCGGAGTCGCCCGGGCCGCTGCCCATGCCGCTGCAGCCCATCCTCGTGGCCGAGGCGCTGGGGCGGATCGAGCGTGGGGCGCACGACCCCTCGTCGGGTTCGGCCCAGCTCGCCAACTACTTCGTCGGGCAGATCGTCGGCTCCATGAAGGAGTCCAAGCCGGCGGCGCGGGTCGTGATGGAGATGGTCGAGGAGCTGATCGACGCCACCGAGCGGGTCAACTCCATGATGGGCGACTGAGCAACCGGGCGCCCGGCAGCGTTGGCCGCCGCTGTGGTTCACTGCGGCGATGCGGATCTCGTGCGCCTTCCCGCCCGTCCCCGACACACCCCGCCACATCGAACTGGCCGAGCGGCTCGGGTATCACACGGCCTGGGTCTACGACACGCCGGCGCTGCAGCTCGACGTGTGGATGACCCTCGCCCTGGCTGCCGTGCGTACCGAGCGGATCGTGCTCGGCCCGGGTGTGCTGATCCCATCGCTGCGTCACCCGATGGTGACGGCTTCGGCCATCGCCCACCTGGTCGGGCTGGTGGGGGCCGATCGCGTGGTGGTCGGTGTCGGCTCGGGCTTCACCGGTCGCCGCGCCATGGGTCAGAAGCCCCTGCGGTGGGCCGACATGCCCGGCCACGTGGACGCCGTGCGGGCCCTGCTGCGGGGCGATGAGGTGACCGTCGACGGTCGGCTGGTCCGGATGCTCCACGGCGAAGGGCAGGCCCCGGCCAGGCCGATCGAGGTCCGCTGGGTGCTCGGCGTGAACGGACCCAAGGGCTTGGCCGCGGCAGCATCGCTCGGTTGTGGGGTGTTCACCAGCCGTCCCCGGCCCGACACACGGTACGGGCACGTACCATCCGTGACGCTGCTCGGCTTCGGCACGGTGGTGCGGCCGGGCGAGACGATCGAGTCGGCCCGGGTCTGGGAGGCCGCCGGCGCTCCGGCAGCGGTCGCTTATCACGGCCTGTTCGAGCAGGGCGACGACCGGCTGCGCTCGCTGCCCGGTGCCGACCGCTTCGTGGAGCTCGCCTCGGCGATCCCCGAGGAGCGCCGCCACCTCGCCCTGCACGAGGGCCATCTGACGGTCATGAACGCCATCGACCGTCAGGTGGTCACGCCCCGGGCGGCGGCCATGCTCTCGCCGCTGACCGGCACCCGTGACGAGCTGCGCCAGCGGGTGAGCGAACTGGCCGCAGCTGGTATGACCGAGATCGCCTTCCAGCCCGTCGGCGAGATCGAGCAGGAGCTCCAGACCATGGCCGACGCCCTCGAGCCCTGGCTCTGAGGAAGGGCCCGGTGCCGACCGGGAATATTGTGTTAGTGGAATGTTCTCTTATCATGTGACCGTTTGTTTTGTCGTTTTCGGTTTCATT
>JBIKWW010000456.1:0-3080 GCA_044356125.1 Acidimicrobiia bacterium | reverse complement strand
TCCACCTGGGCGCCCGGTTCGACGGCACCCTCGATCCGGTCGACGCGGAAGGACCGGTCGTCGCTGCGGTCGAGATCGTGCGCGTCGAGGTACCAGTGGCCGTTGCGGAAGGCCAGGGCGTGCGGAACGGCGCGACGGTGCTCGCCCCGGTAGGTGAAGGCGACGGCTCGTGACTCGGTGATGGCGTCGAACAGCGCCGGGAGCGCCGCCGCGGCCGGCACCTCGGCGGCGATGAGCGCGGCGCCGGCCCCGCCACCGGCAGCTCCGGCAGCCGCTCCCCCTCCCGTGGCCGGTCCAGTCGCTCCGAGCTTCCAGAGCGCGTCGACGGCCCCGAAGCCCTCGAGGGCGACGGTCCGGGCGGCGAGTTGCAGGGCCCGGAGCTCGTCGGGGCTGAGGCCCGGGTCCCGCAGGTAGTAGCCCTCGGCGGGGATGCGGTAGCCGACGGTGGGAGCACCGCCCTCGGGCGAGTCGAGCGGCGTCTGCTCGATCGGCATGCCCAGGCTTCGCAGCGCGTCCTTGTCGCGCTCGAACTGACGCTTGAACGAGGCCCGGTCGTCCGGGTAGCCGGGGATCGTCCGGTGGATCTCGTCGGCGGTCATCGCCCGCGTCGCCGCCAGCAGCGCCGCCGTCAGGTTCAGCAGCCGTTCCAGCCTGCTCACGGGGGCGACGCTACCGGGCGGGTCACAGGCTGGCGATCAGCTTCTCCACCCGCTCGTCGCGGGACTTGAACGGGTCCTTGCAGAGCACGGTCCGCTGGGCCTGGTCGTTGAGCTTGAGGTGCACCCAGTCGACGGTGAAGTCGCGTCGGCGTTCCTTGGCCCGCTTGATGAACTCACCCCGCAGGCGGGCCCGGGTCGTCTGGGGCGGGGTGCCGATGGCCTCCTCGATCACCTCGTCGGTCGTCGTGCGCTCGACGAGACCGCGGTCCTGCAGCTTGTAGAACAGCCCGCGGCCCCGGTGGATGTCGTGGTACTGGAGGTCGAGCAGCGCCACCCGAGGGTGCGACAGCGGGAGGTCGTGGCGGGCCCGGTAGCTCTCGATCAGGCGGTGCTTGATCACCCAGTCGCACTCCCGGTCGAGCGACAGCGGATCGGACTCGATGCCCTTCATGCAGTGCTCCCACATGCGAAGGGCCCGTTCCTCCTCCTCGGGCAGGCCCTTCTGGGCGTGGTACTTGAGCGCCCGGTTGAGGTACTCGGACTGGATGTCGAAGGCGGAGGCGTCGCGACCGTTCTGCAGGCGGACCCGCCGGGTGCAGGTGATGTCGTGGCTGATCTCGCGGATGGCGCGGATCGGATTCTCCAGCGTCATGTCCCGCAGCACCACCGAGGGATCCTCGAGCATGCGCAGCATGATCGCCGTCGTGCCCACCTTGAGGAAGTTCGTGTACTCGCTCATGTTCGAGTCGCCGACGATCACGTGCAGGCGCCGGTAGCGCTCGGCATCGGCGTGGGGCTCGTCGCGGGTGTTGATGATCGGCCGGCTGCGGGTGGTGGCCGAGCTGACGCCCTCCCAGATGTGCTCGGCGCGCTGGGTGATGCAGTAGACGGCCCCCCGGGCGGTCTGGAGCACCTTGCCCGCTCCGCACAGGATCGACCGGGAGACGAGGAACGGGATCAGCACCTCGCTGTAGTGGTTGAGGTCGTCGTGGCGGCTCGTGAGGTAGTTCTCGTGACAGCCGTAGCTGTTGCCGGCCGAGTCGGTGTTGTTCTTGAACAGGTAGATGTCGCCCTTGATGCCCTCTTCGCGCAGTCGCTGCTCGGCCGAACCGAGGAGGCTCTCCAGGATCCGCTCCCCGGCCTTGTCGTGGGCGACCACCTCGCCGAGCGAGTCGCACTCCGGCGTGGCGTACTCGGGGTGGCTCCCGACGTCGAGGTACAGCCGGGCACCGTTCTCCAGGAACACGTTGGAGCTGCGCCCCCAGGACACCACGCGACGGAAGAGGTAGCGGGCGACCTCGTCGGGACTCAGCCGACGCTGACCTCGGAACGTGCACGTGACGCCGTATTCGTTCTCCAGGCCGAAGATGCGACGTTCCATCACGGGCACCCTATCGGGCCCACCCCGGTCCGGACCCGGCCCGTCCTCGACCGGGTCAGGCAGGGCGGGACGTCAGGGGGCGTCCGGCTCGGTGGTTCCGGCGGGCGCGGCCGTCACGCCGAGGATGGCGGCGAGCTGCTCCCCCTCGATGCGACGGAAGGTCCGGCGACCGTTCTGGCGGGCCAGCGCGGCGACCTCGAGCTCGCGGGGCCCGAGTGTGCGGTCGCCCGCCAGCGCGGCGACCGCCGTCCGGATGGCGTCGTCGCGCCCGATCCCCTCCCGGTAGCCCGTCCTCGCCCTGGTCACGATCGTCTCGGCGTCGCCACCGAGAACGGTCAGGCCCTCCTCGTCCATGACGGTGCCGTCGTAGAGGATGTGGTACATCCGATCGCCGGCGCCGTCCGCCGCCCGGCCCACTTCGGCCACCAGGATCTCGACCTCGAGCGGCTTCATCTCGTGGGTGAAGACCTGGCCGAGCATCTGCGCGTAGGCGTTGGCCAGCGACCGCGCCTCGACGTCCTCTCGGCTGTAGCTGTAGCCCCGCAGGTCGGCGGCCCGGACCCCGGCGATCCGCAGCTGGTCGAACTCGTTGTAGCGGCCCACGGCGGCGAACGCGATTCGGTCGTAGATCTCGGACACCTTGTGCAGGGTGCGCGAGTGGTTCTCGGCCACGATGACGATGCCGTCGACGGTCGACATCCCGATCAGCGACCGGCCCCGGGCGATGCCCTTCCGGGCGAAGTCGGCACGGTCCTTCATCGCCTGTTCCGGCGACACGTAGTAGGGCATGCTCATGCCGCGTCCCCTCCCCCGCGACGGGCCCGCAGGGCGTTCACGACGTCGCCGAAGCGCGCAGCGACGTCGTCCTCGGAGAGATACCGGAATCCGGTGGCGGTGATGGTGGCCACCGTCGGGTAGATGCCCCGGACGGGGTCGGGGCCACCGGTCGCCGAATCCTCGTCGGCGGCCTCGAACAGGCTCTCGATCGCCAGATCCACCGCCGCTTCGACGGGCCGGTTGGCCGTCCACTTGGCCTTGAT
>JBIKWW010000073.1:0-10945 GCA_044356125.1 Acidimicrobiia bacterium | reverse complement strand
GTGCGCAACCTGCCGATGGCCACAGCCATGGGCGCCTGGGGCGGCTACGAGCTCAGCAAACGGCTGTCACTCACCATGAGAGACCGAGAGATCGTGATCGATCGCACCTGCGCGAGGTGCCGCTGCGAGTACGAGTGGGGTGTCCACATCGCCTTCTTCGCCGATCGAGTCGGCCTCAGCCACGCCCAGATCAGATCGATCACCCACGGCGATGCCGCCGACGCGTGCTGGACCGACGATCGAGACCGAGTGTTGATCGAGGCTACGGACGCCTTGCACGACGGTGCAGACGTCGACGACGAGTTGTGGCTGCGATTGCATGGCCACCTATCCGAGGAACAGGCCCTCGATCTCTTCATGCTCGCCGGTTGGTACCACGCCATCTGCTACGCAGCCAACGGCGCACGCGTCGCCACCGAACCCGGCGCCCCAACCTTCACCGACTACGACTGAACATCTGACTGCCACCTACCGCCGGCTCGCGGCGCCGTCGTTGTGCACTCTGCGGCGAGACCGGTGAGATGGCGCCGATCGGCTGTTCGGGTCGTGCCAACCGAGGCCCTTGCCTGAAGCGGTTCTCTGAGCTGACACAAGATGTGGGTCTCGTTTTCCTACCATTCACCACCCCTTGCTGCCGAACTCATCCGTGGATGACCACGAGACGCGACTCGGTCATCTCCTGGACGGTCCAATGCGGCCCTTCGCGGGTGTTGCCCGAATCGCGCAGGCCGCCGTAGGGCATCTGGTCGGCGCGCCACGTCGGTGTCTCGTTGATGATCACGCCACCGAAGTCGAGCGAGCGGGCGGCGGTCAGGGCCCGGCCGAGATCGGACGTGTAGACGGCCGCCTGCAGCCCGTAGCGGGTGTCGTTGGCCAGGCGGACGGCGTCGTCGAAGTCGGTGTAGGTGGCGATGCCGACGACGGGTCCGAACACCTCGTTGCGACACACCTGCATGTCGGGCGTGACGCCGCTGAGGACGGTGGGACGCACCACCGAGCCGACCACCCCCGGGCCACCGCACAGCACCCGGGCCCCACCGGCCACGGCCTCCTCCAGCCAGGCCGACACCCGCTCGGCCTCGGACCGGTTGATCAGCGCGCTGACATCGGTGTCGGGATCGAGCGGATCCCCGACGACGAGTGCCTCGACGCGGGGGACCAGCGCGTCCGTGAAGCGCCGGGCGACGGACTCGTGGACGTAGATGCGCTGGGTCGAGATGCAGCTCTGCCCGGCGTGGCTGAAGCCGGCGACGCTGATCGCCGACGCCGCCCGCTCGATGTCGGCGTCGGGCTCGATGATCACCGGTGAGTTGTTGCCGAGCTCGAGGCGGACCCGCTTCCGGGGGGCGCGGGCCTGGATGGCCCAGCCGACCTCGGGCGACCCGGTGAAGGTGATCATGGCGACGTCGGGATGGTCGACCAACGCGTTGCCGACCGTCCCGCCGCCCCCGGTGACGACGTGCAGGTAGCCGGCGGGCAGCCCGCACTCCTCAACCAGCATGGTCGCCAGGAGCAGAGCCGTCAGCGGGGTCTGGCTCGCCGGCTTGAGCACCACCGGGCAACCTGCGGCGATCGCCGGGGCGACCTTGTGGGCCACGAGGTTGAGCGGGAAGTTGAACGGCGCGATGGCTCCGACCACGCCGATGGGCACCCGCAGCGTGAAGGCCAGCTTCCCGCTCCCCACCGGGCTGGCCGCCACCGGGACCATCTCGCCGGCCAGCCGGCGGGCCTCCACGGCGGCGAAGGTGAAGGTCCCGATCGCCCGCTGCGCCTCGACCCGGGCGGTCTTCAGCGGCTTGGCCGCCTCGGCGGCGATCGTGCGCGCCAGCGCTTCGCTGCGTTCGGGTTCCGACAGCAGCGTCACGGCCCGGTCGAGGACGGCGGCGCGCTGCCAGGGCTCGAGCGGTTGCGAGGCCAGCGCTTCGCGGGCCGTCCGCACGGCGCGGTCCACGTCGGCGGCGCCGAGCTCGGGGACGCCTCCCACCGCCGATCCGTCCCAGGGGGATCGGACCGTGACGTATCCGGGACCGGATCCGGTCTCGGATCCAGGAGGTGGCTCGGGACGGGACATGGCAACTGGCTCCTCACCCGCCGGGAGGCGGCCCGTGGGCCCCGGCGCGGGTCCGAGCCTCGCGCGTCACACGTTGCGGGGGAGGCGTGCCCGGAGGACGAGCCGGTCAGGGGGTGGGGCGACGGCGGAGCCGGGCCAGACCCACGGCCACGACCGATCGCCGGGGGCGGCCCTCGTCGAGGATCTCGACACGGACGGCGCTCCCCAGGGCGCTCCCCAGGGCGCGGTCGAGGGCCGGCTCGATGACGTCGTGGAGCGTGCGGCCGGCCAGCGGGCATCCGTCGCAGGTGCCCTCCAGGCGCAGCACGACGGTTCCCGACTCCTCGGACTCGACGGTGATCCGCCCGCCGTGCCCGGCCACCAGCGCCCCGGCGGCGCGGTCCACGATGTCCTGGAGCTCGGCGAGGCGCCCGGGCCCGACGAGGTCAGGGCGGCGATCGGGGCCGATGTGGGAGCCGGGTCCGATGTGGGAGCCGGGTCCGATGTGGGAGCCGGGTCCGACCGGTACGCAGCGCCACGACGCCACCCGGGGGAGATCGGCCCGGACGGCGCCGTCGACCTCGCGGGCGTGGCGGTCCCAGGTGTCGGCCGTCAGCGTCACCCGCAGCTCCCCCGGAGCGGCGTGGACGGCGGCGACGACGCCCCGCTCGACCAGTGCGGCGAGCGACGAGCCGGCCGGGGGCGTCACGGCGCCGGTGCGGCCCGGCAACGACCGGTCGGCGACGCGCCAGACACAGGTGGCCGGGTCGGCCGTGCGCTCGGCATGCGCCGCCGGAGCCATCGTGGGTGCGTCAGGTGAGGGCACCGACCACCGTCCGGGCGATCAGGCCACCGACCCAGGCCATGGCGAGCATCGAGCCGAAGGCCAGCGCCGGGTAGCGCCAGGAGCTGGTCTCCCGGCGCAGCACGGCGATCGTCGAGATGCACTGCAGGGCGAACACGAAGAACACGAGGAGCGCGGCCACGGTCGGTCCGTCGTACACGCGGGTCCCGTCGGGCCGGCGCAGCTCCTGCAGGCGGTCGGTGAGCCGCTCCTCGCTGCCCGAGGCGGTGGTCATGGCGAGCGTGCTCACGAAGACCTCGCGCGCCGCCAGGCTGCCGACGATGGCGACATTGGTGCGCCACTCGAATCCCAACGGCTCGAACACCGGGACCATGGCCTTGCCCAGCCGGCCGGCGGCGCTGTGCTCGAGCTCCAGTTCCGTGCGCCGGGCGTCGTCGAGCGAAGGGTCGGTCGAGGTGGTCGGCAGGTGCAGGGCCAGCCACAGCACGATGGAGCTGGCCAGGATGATGGTCCCGGCCTTGCGGAGGAACGACGACGTGCCCTGCCAGGTGGCGATCGCCACGGCCTTGGCCGTCGGGCGTCGGTAGGGCGGCAGCTCCATGACGACGGGGGCGGCCGCTCCGGAGATGGCGAAGACGTTGACGGCGGCGGCGTAGAGCAGGCCCGACACGGCGCCCAGCGCGTACAGCCCGAACAGCACGAGACCTTGAGCGCGCAAGGGACCGAGCACCGCACGGTCGGGCACGAAGGCGGAGATGAGCAGGGTGAAGACGGGCAGACGGGCCGAGCACGTCATCAGCGGTGCCGCCAGCATGGTGGCGATGCGGCGCCGTTCGCTGGGGATCGTCCGGGTCGAGAGGATGCCGGGCACGGCGCAGGCGAACGACGACAGCATCGAGACGAAGCTGCGGCCCTCGAGCCCGAAACGGCCCATGACGCGGTCGGCCAGGAAGGCGGCGCGCGGCAGATAGCCGACCTTCTCGAGCAGGGCCAGGATCAGGAACAGCAGGGTGATCTGGGGCACGAACACGACGACCCCGCCGACGCCGCCCACCACCCCCTCGGCGAGCAGCTCGCCGAGCTTCCCGGGCACGAGGTCGGCGACCCGGTTGGCGATGGACCCCGTGAGCGAGTCGAGCGCGTCGGCGATCGGGGTGGCCACCGCGAAGATGGTCTGGAAGAACGCCAGCATCACCGTCACGAACACGAGGGTGCCCCACAGCGGGTGGAGCAGGACGGCATCGATGCGGGTGGTCCGCCGGTCGGGCCCGGGAGGGACGGTCGAGGCGGCGTGGACGGAGTCCACCCAGCCGGCGCGCTGGGCCGGGTCGTCGGGCGGGGGGAACAGCGGCCGGGGCCAGGTCCCGTGCTCGTCGAGCAGCTCCCGCAGCCGCTGGACCCCGACCCCCCGATGACCGACGACACCGAGGACGGGCACCCCGAGCGCCGAGCCCAGGCGGTCGAGGTCGACCGAGCCGCCGCGGGCGGCCACCTCGTCGAGCATCGTGAGCACGACCACGGTCGGCAGCCCGAGGCGGAGGACCTCGCCGACGAAGAGCAGCGAGCGTTCAAGCGTGGTGGCGTCGACCACGGCGACGATGCCATCGGGCGCCTGCACCCCGGCCATCGACCCGCGCAGGGCGTCGACGACCACCTCCTCGTCGGGGCTCACCGGGTGCAGGGAGTAGGTGCCCGGGAGGTCGACCAGCACGATGCGCCCCCGGTCGAGCTCGACGACGCCCTCGCGTCGCGAGACCGTCACGCCCGGGTAGTTGGCGGTCCTGGCGTGCAGACCCGTCAACGCGTTGAACAGCGTCGTCTTCCCGGCGTTCGGGCTCCCGACGAGGGCGATGTGGGCGACGTCGCCGGCCAGGGCGAGGGATCCCCCGCCGGGCTCGCAGTGCGACGCGTTCACGCCGACTCCGGGCCCGGTACCGGATCGGGAGTCCCCGTCCGTACGGCGGCGCCGGCGTCGTGCACGAGGACCCACGCGGCGTCGGCGGCGCGGATGGCCAGCCGGGTGCCCCGCACCACGTAGACGGTGGGGTCACCGAGGGGGGCCCGCCGTTCGACGCCGACGGTCGTGCCCGGAACGAGGCCGAGATCCTGCAGTCGGCGGGCGGGGGCGGGGGCGTCGGGACGGTCCGTGGCGAAGCCGTCGACCACGACGCGCTCCCCGGGCCGGACCGAGGCGAGGCTGCGCGTGCCCGTCGGGCCGGTCCCACCCAACCCCGGGGGACGCTCCACCGAGGCCTCACGCCCGCTCGCTGTCGCCCGCCGAACCACGGGTGTTAGGTTAACCTAATCAGCTGGGGACGGACCAGGGCTGTTGGTCCCGGCACCGAGCACCGTCCGGCTCAGGGCCCCGTGGGCGTCGGTGAAGCCGAGGTCCCACGTGGCCTCCGGTGCGGCCGCCACGGCCTCGCGCACCTGGCGCAGCAGCATCCGGGTCACGTCGTCGCGCAGGCGCCGGCGCCGGCGGGTCTCCGGGTCGACGACGGCCTCGAGGTGCCGCCGGTGCTCGTCGATCGCGTCGCTCAGCGCGCTGATGGAGGCGTCGTCGGCGCGGGAGGTGGACAGCACCCGCACGGTCCACCCGTCGCGGCCTCCCCGGAGCGTGGCGGCCAGGTCGGCCGCCATCCGGTCGGCTCCGGCGGTGTCGGCCTTGGTGACCACGACGATGTCGGCCACCTCGAGGATCCCCGCCTTCATGGCCTGGACGGCGTCGCCGCCACCCGGAGGGACGAGCACGACCATCGTGTCGGCCAGATCCCGCACGGCGGTGTCGGACTGGCCGACACCCACCGTCTCGACCACGACCTCGCCGACGCCGACGTGCTCCACGGCGGCGATCAGGTCGACGAGGTTGTCGCTCAGGCCGTCGCGGTCGCCGCGGCTGGGAACGGACCGCACGAAGAGCCTCGGGTCGTCGAGCAGCGCGTCGATGCGGATGCGGTCGCCCAGGATCGAGCCCCCGGTCACGGGACTCGACGGGTCGACGGCCAGCACGCCCACGCTGCGGGCGGCCCCGCTGGCCAGGCGGTGGCGGGCGAGGTGCGCGGTCAGCGTGGACTTCCCGGCTCCCGGCGGTCCGGTGAGGGCGATCCGGTGCGACCCGGTGGTGGCGGCGAAGCCCTGCCGGGCGAGGAGGGCCTCGGCGACGCCGGCGTCGGTCAGGGCCGTCAGCAGCCGCCCCAGGGCGCGGCGGTCGAACCCGGCGGCGGGGCGGTCCGGTGGGACGACCGGGACGGGGGCGGGGCGGGGCGCTTCCATGGGCGGTGGGGCCCGCTCGGGTCAGGCCAGCTCCCGGCCGAGGCGGTCGAGGACGGCGTCGAGCGGCTCGTCGGCCGTGAACACCGCCCGCACGCCCATCCCGGTGAGCGTGGCGACGTCGGAGGCCGGGATGGTGCCGCCGACGAACAGCGGGACGTCGTCCGCGCCGAGGGCGGCCAGGGCGGCGATCGTCTCCTGCACGAGCTGCAGGTGGCTGCCCGACAGGATGGACAGGCCGACGGCGTGGACGCCTTCGTCGACGGCCACGGACGCGATGCGCTCGGGGCTCTTGCGCAGGCCGGTGTAGATCACGTCCGCCCCGGCGTCGCGCAGGGCCAGGGCGATGACCTTGGCCCCGACGTCGTGACCGTCCAGCCCGGGCTTGGCGATCAGGATCCGCTTGTGGCGCAGTGACACGGGTGCCTCCTCGGCTCGGGTGGGTGCTCGGGGCGGGGCTCAGAGCCGGACCGGTTCGTCGAACTCGCCCCAGCAGTCCGTCAGTACGCTGACCATCTCGCCGACGGTCGCCTCGGCGTGGCAGCACTCGACGAGCAGCGGCATGAGGTTGGTGGTGTCGTCGCCCGCCGCCACCCGGAGCCGCTGCAGCGACCGCTCGACGGCACCCGCGTCACGCTCCTCGCGCAGCCTGGTCAGCTCCTCGACGACCCGCCGGGCAGAGTCCGGATCGTGGGTGAACATCTCCCCGACAGCAGGGGGATCGTCGCTGCGGTAGGCGTTCACGCCGACGACGATCCGACGCCCGGCGTCGACGTCCTCCTTGCGCTCCCGGGCCCGGCGGGCGATGCGTGCCTGCAGCCAGCCCGACTCGACGGCCGGGATGACCCCGCCGACGGCGTCGAGCTCGGCGATCACCGCCTCGATGCCGGCCTCCGTGCGGTCGGTCAGCTCCTCGACCAGGTAGCTGCCCCCCAGCGGGTCGACGCTGTTGGCCACGCCCGACTCGTGGGCGATGACCTGCTGGGTCCGCAGGGCCAGCTCGGCCGACGCCTCCGTCGGGATCTGGAAGGCCTCGTCGTAGGCGCACGTGAAGATGGACTGCGCACCGCCGAGCACGGCGGCCAGGTTCTCGACGGTCACGCGCACGACGTTGTTCAGGGGCTGTTGCGCCGTCAACGAGGACCCGCCGCACACGACCCCGAAGCGGAACTGCTGCGCCCGCTCGTCGGTCACGCCGTAGCGCTCCCGCATCAGGCGGGCCCACAGGCGCCGACCGGCACGGAACTTGGCCACCTCCTCGAACAGATCCATGTGCACGTAGAAGAAGAAGCTCAGGCGCCTGCCGAACTCGTCGGGATCACCGCCGCGGGCGATGAGCTCGTCGACGTAGGCGAGGCCGTTGGCGATGGTGAAGCCCATCTCCTCGACGGCCGTGGCGCCGGCGTCGCGGACGTGGGCCCCGGCGATGCTGATGGCGTTGAAGCGGGGCGTCTCGCGTGAGGCCCAGAGCACCGTGTCGGCCACCAGTCTCATGGACGGCCGAACCGGCCAGATCCACGTGCCCCGGGCGACGTACTCCTTCAGGATGTCGTTCTGGATCGTGCCGGTGAGGCGGGCCCGGGGCACGCCCGCACGGTCGGCGGCGGCGACGTACATGGCGAAGATGATCGAGGCCGTGCCGTTGATGGTGAACGACGTCGAGATCGAGCCGAGGTCGATGCCCCGGAACACCCGCTCCATGGTGCCCAGACTGCAGATGGACACGCCGACCTTGCCCACCTCGGCCCGGGCCATCGGGTGGTCGGGGTCGTAGCCGCACTGGGTGGGCAGGTCGAGGGCCACCGAGAGACCGGTCTGTCCCTGGTCGAGCAGGAACCGGTAGCGCTCGTTGGTCTCCTCGGCGGTGCCGAAGCCCGAGTACTGGCGGATCGTCCAGGGACGTCCGAGGTAGCCGTCGGGGAAGATGCCCCGCGTGAAGGGGTAGCGGCCGGGATCGGGCGGTGGGTCACCGGCACGCATGCCGGGGGTGGCGACGGGGGGCACCTCGATGCCCGACGGCAGCGTTCTCGGTGTGGTCATCCGGACGGCTCCTGGTCAGCGGCGGGCACGGTTGAGGAACGCGTCGAGAGCGTCCCAGTGGTCCTGGTGGACCCAGTTGTCGGCGAACCGCTCGAGCTCCAGCGCCTCCAGCTCCGCCCGGTCGCCTCCCATGCGGGCGGCCGTGGCGAGGGCCTTGTGCGTGCGCAGCACCTGCGGCCGCTGGCGGCGGACGGGCACGAGGAAGGTCTCGACGGCCTCGGCCAGGGAACCGTCCGGAGCGGCGACCGCGTCGTAGAGACCGAGAGCGAGGCCGCGGTCGTGGTCCACGGGGCCGGTGTCGGCCAACAGGCGCATGGCCCGGGTGGGTCCGACGAGCCGGATGAGGTCGGGACCGCCGCCCCAACCGGTCGTGAGCGCCTGACGCCCCTGGGCGAACGATATGCGCGCTGATGGACCTGCGATGCGGTGGTCGCAGGCCAGGGCCAGCTCCGCCCCACCGCCGAGGGCGTCACCGTTGAGGGCGGCGACGACGGGGAGCGGGAAGCGCCGGATGCGGTCGAGCACACCCCGGGCGTGGAGCGCCATGGCCCGCCCCTGCTCCCTCGTGCGCAGGCGGGCGAGCTCCACGAGATCGCCGCCCGAGGCGAAGGTCCGGTCCCCGCCACCGGTGAGGACCACGGCGTGCAGCCCGTCGGCCGTGGCGAGCGCATCGAGCACGGCAGCCAGGTCGTCGAGCACGTCATGGGCCAGCGCGTTGAGCGTCTGGGGGCGGTCGATCGTCACCGTCGCCACCGGGCCGTCGACGGCGGCACGGACGTGTCGCTCGACTCGGGGGTCGGGGGCGGCGGACACCCGGGCGACCGTAGGGCCGTCCGGCGGCCGGGGGCAACCCGGACGGGCGTCGCCGGACGGCCGGTTCAGCGCAGGCCGAGGGCACCCGCCGCCCGGTCGGCGGCGTCGGGCCCGGCGATCTGGCGGACGAGGAGCAGCCCGTCGACCAGGGCGAGCGCCGCTTCGGCCTCGGCCCGGCGGTGCTGCGGGGTGCCCGTCAGATGCGGCAGCAGCCAGGCGATCCAGGCCTCCACGATCGCCGTGCAGATCGCCCGGTACGGCTCCCGGCCCGCGGCGGCGAGCCCGTTCGCCTCGAAGAAGAGCGCGAACACCGCGTCGAGCTCGGGCCGGGCGAGCACCGGCCAGGCCGCGCCGGCGATCGCCCGGGCGTCGGCGGCCGGGGTGTGGAAGGCGGCGCCGAGGGCCTCCTGCAGCTCGCCGGCCAGGGCGGTCATGACGGCGGTGACGAGATCGTCCTTGGTCGGGAAGTAGTAGACGACCATCCGGTCGGAGATCCCGAGACGGCCCGCCACCCGCCCGAAGCTGAGCTGGCTGAGGCCCTGCTCGCGGACGAACTCCAAGGCGACGGTGAGGATGTCGTCCCTGGAGTGCCGGTGCCCCACGGACCGCAGTGTACGGACCGGCTCCGCCGGCGTTCTCGGGTCGGGCGGTCAGCTGCCGGCTCGGCTCCCGGTCGTGTCGCGGGCGGTGCCGGTGGCCCACAGGAACGCCGCTCCGGCGGGCACGGCGGTGAGCGCGACGGCGAGCCCGACCGAGGAGGCCGAGGCCGTGGCGGCGACCGCCGCGGGCACCACGATGATGGCCGTGCGGATGCCTGCGGTCAGCACGCCGAGTCCGGTGCCCGTCCCGCCGCCGGCCCGGGCCGCCCGGTCGTAGAGGCGCGGGGCCAGGGCGGCGATGCCCAGCCCGGCGACGGCGAAGGCGGCCACGGCGACGCCCGTCGAGGGCACGGACGAGGCCACGGCCAGGGCGGTCACGGCTGCCACGACCGAGATCCGCATCACCCGGTCAGCGCCCCACCGGTGGCTCAGGTGGTCGCCGCTGAAGCGCCCGAGCGTCATGCCGCCGACGACGGCCACGTAGGCGAGCGCAGCGACTCCGGCCGACCCGCCCAGGTCGTCGGAGATGCGGAACGCGGCCCAGCTGATGGCGGCGGTCTCGATGCCGACGGCGGCCAGACCGGCCACGAAGAAGCGCCGCCGCTCCGACCCGTCGGGACGGTCGCCGGACGATGGCGGGACCGCCCCGGGGCCGGGAGCCGGCCGCTCATCACCGGTCGGGTCGCCGGTCGGGTCGCCGGTCGGGTCGCCGGTCGGGTCGGGTGTGCGGCCGGTCTGGGCGGGGAGCTGGGTGGCGAGCGCCGTGGAGACGACCACGAGCACGCCGGCCGTCACGCAGAGGTGCACGGTGAGCGACACGGTGGCCTCGGCCAGCCGGGCGGCCACGAGCCCCCCGGCCACCGAGCCCAGGCTCCACAGCCCGTGCAACCGGCTCATGATCGGGCGGCGGCGACGGGCGCTCAGCCGGGAGCCCTCGACGTTCATGGCCACGTCGACGAACACGTCGAAGAGGAACATGCCGGCCAGGCCGATCGCCGCCACCGGCCACGAACGGGCCAGGCCGACGAGGAGCAGCGACGCCGAGATGGCGCCGCCTCCGGCGATCAGCACGGTGCGGGTGCCGGACCGGGCGATGGTCCGCCGCACCACGAAGCTGGCCAGCAGGCCACTGGCGGCGGCCACCGTGAGCAGTGCGCCGATGGCACCGGTGCCCACCCCGAGGCGGTCGCGCAGCTCGGGCAGCCGGGGCGTGAACGACGCGAAGAACGCGCCGTTCACCGCGAACTGGACGGCGATGGCGGCGGTGGCACGCCGCTCAGGACCGTGCGGCCAGGACGGTGACCCGGGACCGCGCTCGGGACCGCTCACGGGACTGGTCACGGGACTGGTCACGGGATCAGGCGGACA
>JBIKWW010000525.1:0-3083 GCA_044356125.1 Acidimicrobiia bacterium | reverse complement strand
CAAAACGATGTTCCTGCAGAGGTTCGGGGGCTATCGAGTAGCTTCGAGCTACCGGTGGGGGGGGCGGCCCTCGCTCTTCCCCGTTAGCCGTAGGTCTCTGGACCCAGCTGCATGTGTTAAGCGGGGGGGGGTGGTGGGGGCACTTCTCATGCCTTCCTGCAAAAGTGTCTAGCCTTATTTTCAAGCCTCAAGAGTAACCCTTGATTTGGGGAACAGTACTCAAATAAACAGATTCGAACTGATGAGGCAACTGGGGAGCTCTCTTGGCCTGAGCCGCATTAAAAATGGGGGCGAAAACGGCTAAAAAAGGGCTTTTTCTGACGTAAATTCGTGCGGTGAAAGACTGAAAAGATTGTGATGATATAACTTAAAACAAGCAACGTCCGAGCAGTTTAGTAGCGTTTGTATATCTGGTACATATTGAGGAGCGCAGCGTGTTTACAACGCGTAGCAGTGTGGTGACGATTGGGCCGCGTTAAGTAATGCAGGTCCATCCAGTCAACGGATTCCAGGAAGTTTAGCTAGGAGAGTCTTGTGAAAAGCGTAGTCAATTGCGGTCGAAAGTGTTTGTTAGCGCTGGTCGTCGCACTTGCGTGCGTCACGAGCACAATGCAGAGTGCCTCGGCTCACAGCTGCTCAAACTGTAGCTGTGCGGCTGGTGGCTGTGGCCAGTATCTAAGTGGCAGTGCTACTCCCGTTGACTGTGATACCCTGCGAGTTACTGTTTGTGATTACTATGGCGGGGCTCATCCTGTATCCGTCCTGGGTTGGGTTAATAATTCTCACCGTGTTCTTGCATCAGGTAGTATTTCTATTTCTCAACCTACATCTGGACTGTCGTCATCGGTCGTATGTAACTCGCAGGAGCTTCAGATCCCATTGGATGCAAACGGTCAATCTACATACCTCTGGGTCTCTGTTTCATCTCCTAGTGGCGCCTCAGGGTACGTGTTTAATCCGGCTGATATGATGGTTGATCAGGGTGGTAATGCCGTTATCCCTTTTACCGCATGCCTGCCGCCAACGGCCACTCCGACGCCAACCGCTACGGCTACAGCCACGGCTACTGCAACGGCTACTGCAACGGCTACTGCCACCAACACGCCTACAGCCACTGCAACGCCCACAAAAACCTCAACTCCCAGCTCACTGCCGCTTGTGCCGCCTACAGCGACTGCTACTCCTGCAACGGTAGCGTTCGCCGTCACCCCAATCGCAGAGTGTATTGACGTAAAGCAAGATGGTGAGGTTCTGGCGCACTTCGGTTACCAGAATGCTGGCCCCGGTGATGTATTTGTGGCGATAGGCGCTGATAATTTCGTGTCACCTGGAGCAGTAAACCAGGGGCAGCCTTCGCTGTTGCTTCGGGGTCGTATCAACAACGCATTTACGGTTAGCTTCCCGTCAACGCAAAGCTTGCAGTGGGTGCTCGGCAATGCTCGTGCAACAGCCACAATATCAACTGAACGTTGTGAGGGTTCTAACATTGAGTGCACAGAAGAGGATATTACCTCGATTCTTCGCCAACTCGACAACTCTGCCCGCGTACAACGGAATAGGGTTGCGGGAATGGCGCAACGCAGCTTGCTATACACCAAGCGCGATGCTGTCAGCGCTGCAAAGGCGCGGTCCCTGGTTACAAAAGCCGAGAAGCTCTATCTGGCTCAGTGGAGAGATATCTGGTCTAGCTTTCCGCAGGTAGTCAAGACGTGCGTTGGAGCAGCGTGCGTTTCTGTAGATAAGGCTGATGATATTGCAGCGTTACAATCGCGCTCGCGCAGTTTTGTAAGCTTAGCCCGTCAGGCAGCGGCTTTGCTCAAGAAGGTTTCGCGTTCAAGGCAGTCGCGCCTCGCCAATGAGTGGTTGAAGTCGGTGCTGCAGATAAATGATAAGAGTCGGCTAAAGTCATCAGAGCTTCCACGCTTTAAAAGCGAGTGCTAGCCCCCTGGTTGAGGGGGACGGGCAGGTCAGCTTGAGCTCTGGTTGCAAAAGGCACTAGTCTTTTCGATAGTGTCCTTGAGAGTAGGGCAGGTCTGACTGGAAGAGGCTTATGATAGAGAGACGAAGACTCGTGCAAAATCTAATCAATAGTCTTAGAGCTATTGCGGGTATAGCTGCAATTTTTTTAACGAGCGGTGCTGAGGCCTTTGCATGCACTAATTGCTGTGCGTGTTCTAGCTGCGGTTCCTATCTGTCAGGTTCAGCTGTGCGCGTAGACTGTAAAACATTGCGCGTTACTGTCTGTGATTATTACGGCGGCAGACATCCCCTCATCATTACCGGTTGGATAGGTGGGCAGCATACCCAGCTGGCTTCGACATCAGTAACGATTGATCAGCCCTTAGGCGGGTTGAATGTGGCCAAGGCGTGTGCGTCGAAAGACGTTAGTATCTCGCTCAAGGCGGATGGGGCAGCAACCTATCTGTGGATTTACGCATCGTCGCCAAGTGGTGAGCGTGGATATGTGTTTGATCCTACTAACAAGATGGTTGACCTCGGCGGCAATGCGGTGACCTCCTTTCTGGCGTGTAAGCCGGTAGTAACTCCGACTCGGACTCCAACACCCACGCCTACTCCAACTGCAACGCCAACAAAAACTGCTACACCTACAGCAACGCCTACGTTGCAAACAGTTCAGCCGGTGGCTGAATGTATAGATGTTCGTGATAGTGGCACTTTAATTGGTCACTTTGGTTACCGAAATACAGCTGATAGAGAGGTTGTCATTCCGGTTGGAGACCAGAACTTCCTATCACCGGGCCGTGTTGATCGCGGGCAGCCAACCCGCTTTGTTGCGGGGCGCATAACTAATGCATTTCAAGCTACCTTCAATAATACGACCACTTTGCGCTGGACGGTTGGTGATCGATTTGCTGATGTTAGTATCGCAACAGTGCGTTGTGAAGGCGATACGATTGAATGTACAGAGACAGACAATAAAGCATCGCTGGCAGTGCTCGACAATACCGCCCGGGTTCAGCGCAACAAAGTCATCGAGATTGCAAATAGGATAATTCGGTTTGCAGGGAGTAATGTTGAGGCAGTGGCAGCTGCAGAAGAGTATGTTAGTCGTGCTCGGGCGC
>JBIKWW010000072.1:0-10983 GCA_044356125.1 Acidimicrobiia bacterium | reverse complement strand
ACGGGCCCGGCGGTGTAGGCGTTGCGCCGGGCCCGGGCTCCGACCGGCCCGGCCGGGCGGGACGTCACCACCGGCTCGTCGTCGGGCGTCAGGTCGATGACCACCTCGACGTGCTCGTTGGCGAAGAATCCGCCCACGCCACCGGTGCGGACCCGGTTGGCCTCCACCACACGGGCCCGCGCCCCGTGACGGTTCCGGATCTCACGCATCACCTGCTGGAGGGTCGGGCCCTCCACGATCTCACGCTGTGACCGAGACACGCTGCACCACTCCCACGATCTGGACTCGGACGTTGTCGCCGAGTTCGGCATATGACATGACTGGCGTCGTCGGTGCGCCCACACGCAGCAGGCGCTTCATGGACGCCCGGAGCGCGCCGGAGCAGACGATCACGGGGCTCTCCCCACGACCGGCCGACGCATGGATCTGTCCGACGATCTCGTTGACGATCTGCTCGGACTCGTTCGGATCGAAGACGGCCTCGCCCCGCATCAGCTCGGCCAGGCGCCGCTCGACGAGGGGGTCGAGGGTGATGGCGGCGAGCTCCCCGTCGACGGCGTTGGCCGCCGAGATGGCCGGCCCGAGGGCGGCCCGGACGGCCTCGACGAGTGCATCGTGGTCCTTCGTCACCCGGGCCCGTTCGGACACGACCTCGAGGATCCGGACGAGGTCGCGGATCGGGACGCGTTCGTTGAGCAGGGCGCACAGGACGTTCTGGACCTCGGCCAGTGAGACGTTGGCCGCCTGCAGCTCGTCGACCACCACGGGGTCGCTCTGCTTCACCGTCTCGACGAGGGCCTTGACGTCCTGACGCGAGAGCAGCTCGGCGGCATGGCGGTGGAGCACCTCGTTCAGGTGGGCGGTGATGACCGACGCCCGGTCGATGACCGTGCAACCGAGCATCCCGGCCTGGGTGCTGAACTCGGCCGGGATCCAGGCCGCCTCGAGCCCGAACACGGGATCGATCGTGGGCGTCCCGGGGATCCGGTCCGGGAGTGGGCCGAGCACCATCGCCATCCCGGTGGGCGCCTCGCCCTGGGCGATGGTGACCCCGTGGATCTTGATGGCGTAGGCGTTGGTCCCGAGGGACACGTTGTCACGCGTCCGCATGGGCGGCATCACGATGCCGATCTCGAGCGCCACCTTGCGCCGCAGGGCGCGGACCCGGTCGAGGAGGTCACCGCCGCGCGCCGCGTCGACGAGGTCCATCAGGCCGTACCCGATCTCCAGGCTGAGGGCCTCGACCCGCATGTCCTGGGCGATCTGCTCGGGCGAGTCGGGGTTGATCACCGGGGCGGGGGCGGCCAGGGCCGCCGCCTTCGCCGCCTCCTCGGCGGAGACCTCGGGAGCCACCCGGGACGAGAGGAACCACAGGACGCCGCCCATGAGGAGGAACGGGATCTTCGGGAGCCCCGGCACCAGGATCATGGCCGAGATGGCGGCGGCAGCCACCCGCAGCGGCCGGCGGTGGCGGCCGAGCTGGTGCAGCACGTCGGAGCCGAGGTCGTTCTCGGTGGCCGCCCGGGTCACGATGAGACCCGAGGCGATGGAGATCAGCAGGGCCGGGATCTGCGACACCAGACCGTCGCCCACCGTCAGCAGGCTGTAGGTGTGGGCCGCCTCCGACACCGACATGCCCCGCTGCATGACGCCGATGACGAAGCCGCCGATCAGGTTGATCACGGTGATGACGATGGCGGCGATGGCGTCGCCCTTGACGAACTTCGAGGCACCGTCCATGGCCCCGTAGAAGTCGGCCTCGGCGGCGACCTCGCGCCGTCGGCGGCGGGCGTCGTCCTCGGTGATGATGCCGGCGGCCAGATCGGCGTCGATGGCCATCTGCTTGCCAGGCATGGCGTCGAGGGTGAATCGGGCACCGACCTCGGCGACGCGTCCGGCACCGTTGGTGATCACCACGAACTGGATGACCACGAGGATGAGGAAGATCACGAGGCCGACGACCAGCGAGCCGCCGATGACCACGTGACCGAAGCTCTCGATGACCTCACCGGCGTAGCCGTCGAGCAGCACGAGCCGCACCGAGCTGACGTTCAGTGCCAGGCGGAACATGGTGGCCACCAGGAGCAGCGACGGGAACACCGAGAAGTCCAGCGCCCGCTGCACGAACATCGTCGACAGCAGGATCACGACCCCGCCGGCGAGGTTGAGGACGAGGAGGAAGTCCAGCGCCGCCGCCGGGATGGGGACGACCATCATGGCGACGATCGAGATGATCGCCGCCGGGATGCCGATCTGGCCGATGCGGTTGGGCTTCACCGGGTACGTCCTTCAGTGTCGGTGGCCGAGGGGGCGGCTCGCCGCTGTCGGCGGCGCTCGAAGCGCCGCTCCCGCGTTCTCGCCCGCACGGCCTCGTTGTCGGTGGTGTCGGCGGTGGTGCCGGTGGCCCCGGTGGTGCCGGTGGTGCCCAGCGGGGACGTGCCGGGCATGGTGATCTCGTCGTCGCTCCAGCGGGCGCGGCGGGCGAGGTGCATGACGAAGGCGAGCACCCGGGCGACGGCCTCGTACAGCTCGGCCGGGATCTCGTCACCGATGTCGCACGCGGCGTAGAGGGCACGGGCCAGAGGGGGGTCGCGCACGACGGGCACGCGGTGTCGGGCGGCCTCGGCCTTGATGCGTGCGGCGACGTGGTCGGTCCCGCTGGCGACGACGGTCGGTGCTCCCGATCCAGGCGCGTACCGGACCGCCACGGCGAAGTGCGTCGGGTTGACGATGACGGCGCTGGCCGTGCGGACGTCGGCCATCATGCGGTTGCGGCTCATCTCGATCTGGCGGCGACGCCGGGCCGCCTTGAGCATCGGGTCGCCCTCGCTCTCCCGGCCCTCCTGCTTGATCTCCTCCTTGGTCATGCGGAGCTGCTTCATGAGCTGTCGGTACTGGAACGCCCAGTCGAACAGGGCGATGCCGAGGCCCACCATGGCGAGCTGCCTGATCAGCCGGGCGGCGGCCCCACCGACCGCTCCGACCACGCCGGCCAGGGTGGTCGGCTCGCCGACGAGGCCCATGGCCGTGCGGTTCCCGACCCGCCAGGACAGGAACGAGAAGATGGCCATCTTCACGACCGTCTTGAAGCCCTCCCACACGACGAGCTTGGAGAAGAGCCGCTTGATGCCGGTGAAGGGATTGAGGAGCTTGAAGTCGGGCTTGAGCTTGGAACCTGCGACGAGGCCCTTCGTCTGGGCCATCGTGGTGACCACGGCGACGGCGACCATGGCCCCGGCGAGGGGCAGCACCGTGATGAGGGCCGAGCGCGCCGAGCTGCCGAAGAGGCGCATCCCCGCGTTCACGTCGGGAGCGGCGACGAGATGGCGGACGTCGACCATGGTCCGCTCGAGCAGCGACCGGCCACTGCGGACGACGATCTCGAGCAGGGTGACGGCCACCAGCACCTGGGCCCAGGTGGAGATGTCGATCGACTTGGCCACCTGACCGCGCTTGCGTGCCTCCCGGCGCCGCTTCGGTGTAGGGGCCTCGGTCTTGCCGTCCTGCTGAGCCATCTTCCGTCGTTCCCCTTCCCGGCCTCAGCCGCCGACCACGGCGGAGGCGGCGCGGATGCTCTCGCGCACGAGACGGTCCACGGCACCGGGGATGGCCACCAGGGAGACCCCGACGAGGGTGATGGTCACCAGCGCCTTGACGGGAAGGCCGAGGAGGAGCGCGTTCATCTGAGGCGCGGCCCGGGTGATGACGCCCATGGCGACCTCGGCGATGAACAGCGCGGCCAGTAGCGGTGCGGCGATCTGGATCGCGGCGACCACCAGTCGCCCGATCGCCTCGATCCCGATCTGTGAGATCGCCTCCATGGACAGCTCCGTCCCGGGGACGGCGTTGAAGGAGGCCAGGAACCCGCGGGCGAGCAGGACATGCCCGTTGCCGGCGAACAGGACGGTGATCGCCACGAGGTTGTAGAAGCGCCCGAACACGGCGGCTCCCCCGCCCGCCATGGGATCGAAGAGCTGGGCCATCTCGAAGCCACCGAGGAGGTCGATGAGGGCCCCGGCAGCCTGCACCGCGCTGAACAGCAGAACGGTGCAGAAGCCGATGGCGGCACCGATCAGCACTTGGCCGACGACAGCCCCCATGAGGCCGACGGCGTCGGTCGGCATCGGGGCCAGGGCCAGGCGTGGAGCGCTGACCAGGGCCAGGGACGCGGCGAAGCCCACGCGCACCTGACGGGGGATGGCCCGGTTGGAGAAGGGTGGGCAGATGAGCAGCCAGGCGATGGCGCGCACCATGGCGAGCAGGAACGCGGGGAGGAGCTGCTGCTGGGCGACGGGGATCGAGAGCTGCATGGGTCAGGACAGCAACTGGGGGATCAGGTCGAACAGGGACCGGGTGAAGCTCGTCAGCTCCTGGAGCATCCAGTTCCCGGAGATCACGATCACGACGGCGACGGCAGCCAGCTTCGGTACGAATGACAGCGTCACCTCCTGGATCTGGGTGACGGACTGCAGCAGCGAGATGACGAAGCCGACGGCCAGGCTCACGATCAGGATGGGCGCACAGACCTTGGCGGTGACGAGCATCGTCTGGATGGCGATCTGGATGACGTCGGCGTCGTTCATCTGAAGCTCTCCAGCAGCGATCTGATGATCAGACCCCAACCGTCCACCATGACGAAGAGCAGGAGCTTGAACGGCAACGACACCAGCACCGGTGGCAACATCATCATGCCGACGGACATGAGCGAGCTGCTGACGACGATGTCGATCACGAGGAAGGGGATGAAGATGACGAAGCCGATGATGAAGGCCTTCTTCAGCTCCGACAGGATGAACGCCGGGATGAGGGTCAGCAGCGAGATGTCCTCGGGCGTGGCCGGCCGCTCCTGACCGCTGGCCTTCACGAGCATGGTGAGCTCGGCCCGGTCGGTCTGGCGGAGCATGAAGGTGCGGATGGGCTCCTGGGCCCGCTCGATGGCCACCGACTGGGTGATCTCACCCTTCAGGTAGGGCTGCAGCGCCTGGTCGTTGAGCGCCTCGAGCGTCGGGCGCATCACGAACAGGCTGAGGAACAGCGACAGCCCGGCGATCACCTGGTTCGGCGGGATGGCCTGGAGTCCGAGCGCGTTGCGCGTGAGCGACAGCACCACGGCGATCCGGGTGAAGCTCGACATGAGCACCACCAACGACGGAGCCACCGACAGCAGGGTGAGCAGGACGATGATCAGCAGGCTGTTGGACGGCTTCTGGGCCGTTCCGCCGAGGTCGATGTTGACGGTCGCCTCGGGTCCGTCGATCGGGTCGCTGAAGTCGATCACGCTGCCCTGGGTGGGCACCTCCGGGGCGACGGGGCCCGTGGCCGGGCGGCTCACGGCACCCGGAGCCTGGGGAATCACCGGGAACCCACCCGACGGGACGTCGGTCGCCGCTCCGGTGCCGGTCCCGGTGGCGGTCCCGGTGGCGGCTGCGTTCGGATCGGCGGGCGCCGCCGGGTTCGCGGCGGGCGCCGCCGGGTTCGCAGCGGGCGCCGCCGGGTTCGCGGCGGGCGCCGCCGGGTTCGCAGCCGGAGTCGGGGCGGCCGGAGTCGGGGCGGCCGGAGTCGGGGCAGCCGGAGTCGGGGCGGCCGGAGTCGGGGCGGCCGGAGTCGGGGCGGCGGGCTGGGCCGCCGCCCGTGTCGGCTGGACGAGCAGGCAGATCGTCAGCGCGCCGATGAGCAGGGCCAGCCGCCTCGCGAGCGCGCGGCATGGCGACGTCCCGCGGTGGATCCGGGGCATCGGACGGAGGGCGGGTCAGCCGCGGCGCACGGTCAGCTCTCGCAGGCCGTGCAGGGCGGCCGTCCATGCGGGAACCGGCGCAGTGCCGGTCGACGACGCCGTCCCTGGCGTCGTCACGACTTCGGTGCGCGACGGGGCCCGGCCCCGCGGCGCTGCGTCGGCCTGGGTCAGGTCGACGAGCTCGTGCTCCTCGAGCTCCACGCGGTCGAGCAGCATCGTGATCTGCCCGTCCGTGACGCCCACGAGCACCGTGGAGGATCCGGCCCGTACGATCGCCACGGCCGACGAGCGGCCGAGCGGACGGCGGGCGAGCACCTCCAGGTCGGCGCGCTGGCCACCGCTGCGACCGCGGCGCATCCATCTCGCCGTCAGGCCGAGCAGGGCCATCACCACACCGACGGCGACGGCGAAGCGGGCGAGCAGGACGGCGGTCGACATCAGCGGCGCGTCTTGTCCTGGTGGTAGCCGATGACCTCGGTGATGCGCACACCGAACTCCTCGTCGACGACCACGACCTCGCCCCGGGCGATGAGCGTGCCGTTGACGTAGACGTCGACGGGGCTGCCGGCGGCTCGATCGAGCTCGACGACCGAGCCGATCGTCAGCGAGAGGACGTCGCGCACGAGCATCTTGGTTCGACCCAGCTCGACGGTCACGCCCAGCTCCACGTCGTGCAGGACCGTGACCGGCACATCGGAGGCGCCGGCCGGGTTGAGCGGCTCGAACTGCTCGTAGTCGTTGGCCCCCACGATCTCGGCCCCGCCCGCCGGCGCCAGCGCGGTCAGCGGGACGGCCACGATCATCGTCGCGGCGTGCTCGGTGCCGTCGTAGAGATGGAACACGAAGCCCGAGTGCCCGGCCGGCACACGCTCCACGGAGCTGCCCGGCACCTCGCGGGCGTCGCCCAGGGCCGCCGAGGCCCCGACGCTGCGCGAGACGACGGCGACGAGGGCCTCCATCGCCGGGGTGGCCCCCTCGAGGAGGTCGTCGGCCGGAGGCGGTCCCACCTGCAGCTGGCGGGCCAGACGGGGGGCGAACACCATCGACAGCGTGCCGATGCCGGACAGGGAGGCCGTCACGGCCTGGCCGTCACCGATCGGCGCCGCCGAGTCCACCCGCTCGACGGACCAGGAGCCGCTGGCCGCAGGCAGGGCCACGGAGGCGGCTTCGATGCCGACTTCGAGGGCGGCGAGGAGCGTCTCGGGGTTCAGAGCGGTCACGGTGCTCATGCAAGCACCGCCGGCAACTTCGTCATCGGCTTCTCCTGCGGGATGGCCTCGAGCAGCTGACAGGCGAGTCGTCGGTTGCGGCGGCCCACGCGGGCCTTGAAGCGCCGCGTGTCCCCGACCGAGACGGTGAGATGGCGTTCCACCCCGTGACCCAGGGCGACGATGTGCCCGGGCCGGAGCTCGAGGATCTCCCGCGAGGAGAGGATCACCTCGTCGAAGTGCAGGCTCACGGTGAGCGGAGCCCGCTCGACCCCGGCGACGAGCGCCGTCGTCACGGCGCGGCGGTCGACCTCGGTGCGGGAGCCCTTGTGGACGTTGCCGGCGACCTCGTCGAGCACCGGCTGGAGATTGACCAGGGGGATCGAGAGCGTCATCGTCTCGGCCTCCGCCCCGACCCGGATCGAGAAGCCGATGCTCACGACCATCTCGGCGGCGCCCACGATCTGGGCGAACTGGGGGTTGGACTCCTGCTGCACCAGCTTGGGCTGCAGGGGGACCAGCGACTCGAAGGCGTAGGCGAACTCCCCGAGGATCCGGTCGACGACGCCGACAGCGAGCGCCGACTCGATCTCGGTCAGCGGCCGGTTCGGCCCCGGACCCCCGGGCCCGCCCAGGAGCCGGTCGATGCACGACATCACAACGGGCAGCGGGATGTGCAGCAGCGCTGCGCCCGGGAGCGGCGGGATCTCGATGATCGCCAGGTAGGTCGGGCTGGGAAGGTCGGAGATGAGCTCGTCGTAGGTGAGCTGGCCGATCGGGCCGACGCCCACCTGGCAGGCCGTGCGCACGGAGGTCGTGAGCGCGGTCGAACAGCGCCGGGCGAAGGTCTCGCCGACGATGGACAGGGCCCGAACGTGTTCACGGCTGAACTTGTTGGGCCGACGGAAGTCATAGGGCACGACGACCGGAGGTCGCGGGCTCGGACTGGTCGTCATGTCATCTGTGATCGGCGGTCCCCACGCGGACCTTGAGAACTGCATCGGACGGCTCATTCCGGGGCCGCTCCCCGTGGCGGCCGCCAACGCTGTCGGTCACTGCATCACGAACTGGTGGAAGTAGACGCCCTGGATCTCGCCGTGGTATGAGTGCTCGAGCTTCTCGGTGATCTCGGCCTTGGCCTGGTCGCGGCCCTCGGGCTTGACGAGCTCGTCGTAGGTCATGTCGCCGAGCACGTCGATGACGATGTCGAGGGCCTTGGCGTAGCCCTTGGTCGGGTCGGTGTCGTCCGCCTTCTTCGCGCCGTGGCCACCCCCGCCTCCTTCGGTCTCGAGGTTGCCCGCCTTCTGGAAGGCGATGCCGACCCGGAGCAGGCGGCCATCGGAGAGGTTCATCGTGATCGGGTCGAGGGCCACGACCGGACCGGGCAGGGTGGTGGTCGGGGCGACGATCACGACCTTGGTTGCCGCCTCGCCACCGCCTCCGCCGCCCATGACCCTGCCGCCGGCGAAGAATCCGACGACGAGCACGGCGGGGATCGCCAGCTTCTTCAGCTTGCCGCCCTTGCCGCCCTTGCCGGCCTCGGCATCGCCGGAGCCGGCCTTCTTGTCAGCCTTGTCCTTGGCCATCGGTCCTGGTCCTCGTCGTGTCGGGGTTGGTTCGGGTGCGGGGTTGGTTCGGGTGCGGGGTTGGTTCGGGTGCTTCGTGGGCGATCGTCACCGGTACCACCGTCGGCTCGACCGTCGGCTCGACCGTCGGCCCGGCGGGGACGTGGTCCGTCGGGCGGGTCTCGGCGTCACCAACCAGCGAGCCGGCTTCGACCCCGTCGCTGTCGCCAGGCTCCATGAAGACCACCGACCGACCGAGCGGACGAGGCGGGGCACGAGCCCAGCAGGTCGTCCTTCAGCTCGGGGGACAGCGTGGCGCTGGTGGGCGGTTCAGGGGGGCGCGACGGCGGCCGGGAGCACCACGATCTCCGCCGCCGATGGCGGACCCGACCCGCCTCGCTGAGGATCTCGGCCTCGTACCCGAAGAACCGGGGAGGATGCCGGACTGGGGTTACCCGGATGCATGGCTCAGGCCCCGCTTCTGGTGGCCTGGTTGGCTTCGGGGAAGCCCGGCCGGGCTCCGTCGTCGGGCTGTGGGGTGATCAGGTGCAGCACCGGCGCCGGCCTGGCGCTGGAACGGCTGTCGGACAGGTCGATCCGCTCGGACAGGGCGACGATCGACGCCCGGTAGGTGCGGACGGCGTCGACCACGTCTTCGAGGCTCTCGGCGACGAGGTACTCGGTGCCGTCCACGAGCGTGATGACCGTGCTGGGGGTGACGTCGACCCGCTCGATCAGGTCGGCGTTGATGCCGACCTGCTGGCCGTTGAGTCGGTGCAGGGTGATCATGGAGCGTCCTTGCTGGTACTGCCGTGACCGCATCCGTGCGGTCGGGTACCTCTTCGACGGTGCTCGAGCCGACTTGAGCAGTCCGCCGCGTGACGTGGTGATCGACGCCGACGGCGACCACCCCGGGCGGGCGACGCCCGCCGGCCCGTCACCGGCTGGGTGACGGGCCGGCGGCTGGCGTCAGGGGATCACCGCTTGATGTTGACCAGGTCCTGAAGGATCTCGTCGGAGGAGGTGATGACCCGCGAGTTCGCCTGGAAGCCGCGCTGGGCCATGATCAGGTTGGTGAACTCCTGGGCCAGGTCCACGTTGGCCATCTCCAGGGTGCCGCCCAGGAACGAGCCACGTCCCCCCGATCCGGGCACGCCGATCTGGGGAAGGCCGGAGTTGCCCGACTGACGCCAGCTCGTGTTGCCCGCCTTGTCCAGACCGGTCGGGTTGGAGAAGGCGGCCAGCGAGATCTGGCCCAGGCTGCGGGTGCGGCCGTTGGAGAACACGCCGGACACGAGGCCGTCCTTGCCGATGGAGAAGCTCTGCAGGTTGCCCATCGGCGAACCGTCCTGGCTGAGCGCAGCCAGCGTTGTGCGCCCGGCGTACTGGCGCAGGGCGTCGGAGTCCGTCGCCGCTCCGAAGTCGATGGTGATCGGGCCGGCGAACGTGCCCAGCGCGGCCGGGATGGTGATCGTCGGCGCGGTGGTCGGCGTGGCCAGGTTGCCCGTGGCCGGGTTGAACGTCAGGGTGAACGGTGCACCCATGGTGTCGGGGAGGGTGTCGGCGTCGGAGCCGTCGGGCTGGTAGGGCTGGACCGACCAGGTGTTGGCGGCCGTGGCCCGGAACCCGAAGGAGAGGTCGACGGCCTTGCCCTGCTGGTCGTAGACGGTCATGGTGGTGACGCTCTCGGGCCCGGGGAAGGTGGCGGGCATCACGCCGTCGAGGTTGCCGCCGAGGCGCAGCCGCTGGGTCTGCTGGGGGGCCACGGCCTGACCCATCGGCATGGTGATGTCGCCCACCGTGGCGTTGGTGTTGATCGTCCCGTCGTTGGCCGCCGTCCAGCCCTGGACCACCCCGCCATCGGAGGTGGTCAGGCGGCCGAGGGCGTCGATCGTCATGGAGCCGTTGCGGGTGAAGAGCCGCTCCGCCCCGGCGCGCACGACGAGGAACCCGTCGCCCTGGATCGACACGTCGGTGCTGCGGTTGGTGAGCTGCGAGGCACCCTGCAGGAATGACTGCGACACGCTGCCCAGCTTCACGCCCAGACCGACCTGGTTGGGGTTGGTGCCGCCGACGCCGGTGGCTCCCGCAACGGGCAGGCCGGCGCCGTTGATGAGCTGGCTCAGCAGGTCCTGGAACATGGCCGAGCTGGTCTTGTACCCGACGGTGTTGACGTTGGCGATGTTGTTGCCGACGACGTCCATCATCGTCTGGTGGGCCCGGAGGCCGGAGACGCCGGTGAACATGGAACGAATCATGGGTTGCCTTTCGAGGTACTGCGGAGGGAACGAGCGGAGTGCAGGGAGGGTCGGCGGAACGCGGTCACGCGGACGTCGGACCAGTCGGAGGGAGGGGAGAAGCAGCGGTCGGTGCGGTCGGTGCAGTCGGTGCAGTCGGTGCAGTCGGTGCAGTCGGTGCAGTCGGTGCAGTCGGTGCAGTCGGTGCAGTCGGTGCAGTCGGTGCAGTCGGTGCAGTC
>JBIKWW010000455.1:0-3093 GCA_044356125.1 Acidimicrobiia bacterium | reverse complement strand
GAGTGCATGGTTCATACTGCCTCCCCCAATCCGTGGTCGTCCTTTGTCTGACACTAGACTGACAGCCAACGGCCGGTCAAGCGTGTCTTAACGGAGCTACTCGAGCCGAAACGCCGCTGTAACAGTTAAACATCAGACAATGAGGTGAGATTGCAGTGATCCATTATCCCGTCAAGCTGGCCGGGGTGACCACGCGGGTGCTCGAAGCGGGCTTCGCTCCGGGTCCGGACCGTGTCGGCGATCGGCCGCTGGCGGTGCTCGTCCACGGTGTGGGCGCCCGGGCCGACCGCTGGATCCACAACGTCGACGCCCTGGCGGCGGCCGGCTACCGGGTCGTGGCGTTCGATCTGCCCGGCCACGGTCTGGCCGACAAGGGTTCCGACGGCACCTACACCGTCCCGGCGTTCGCCGATCTCGTCGATGCCGTCATCGACCGGTACGAGGCGCCTGACGCGCACCTGGTGGGAACCAGCCTCGGCGGCCACGTCGTCGGCGTCGCCGCGGCCCGGCGTCCGGACCGGGTCCGGTCACTCACCCTGGTGGGAACCGTCGGCATGGTTCCCCTCGGCGAGGATCGGAGGGCGGCCACCGGTGGACGCCTCGGGGCGGCCACCCGCGACGGGGTCGTCAGGAAGTTCGGGGTGCTCGTGCACGACCAGTCGCTGGTGACCGAGGACTGGATCCGCGAGGAGATCCTCGTGAACTCCTCCCCCGGTGCCGCGGAGGCGCTGCGGGCGATGGGCTCCTACTTCACCCACCACCTCGATGACGATGTCGTCGGACCGCAGCTCGGTGAGCTGTGCTCGGCCGGCCGGTTCCCGGTGCTCATCGTGTGGGGTGAGGAGGAGATCGCGTTCCCGCTGGCCATGGGGCTCGATGCTTGGCGCGTGGTGGCGGGGTCGTCACTGGTGACCCTGGCCGCCACCGCCCACGCCCCGTACCTCGAGCGTCCCGATGCGTTCAATGCCGTGCTGGCCGACTTCTGGGCCGGGACGCTCGGGCGGACGATGGCGCCCGGCATCGCGTACCACCAGCGCTGACCGGTCTGCCGCCGACGTCAGGACTCGGCGAAACGGGTCCGCAGCAGGCCGAGCGCGTCGGACTCGATCTCCACGACGTCGCCGCCGTGGAGGAACTCCCGGGGGGTTCTCCAGTGACCGACCCCGGCTGCGGTTCCGGTGAGGATCACGTCGCCGGGGAGCAGCCGCTGGCCGAGGCTGACCCGGGCGATGATCCGCTCCACCGAGTTGATCATGTCGCCCGCCCGGAACTGCTGCTTGACGACGCCGTTCACCCGCAGCTGCAGGGCGACGTCGCGGTAGTCGGCCAGTTCTGAGCGGGTGACGATCCAGGGTCCGAGCGGGCAGAAGCCGTCGAGGGACTTGCCCTTGTGCCACTGGCCGAACATGCCCTTCTCCAGCTGGAGGTCGCGTGCGCTCAGGTCGTTGGCCAGGGTCCAGCCGAAGACGTGATCGAGGGCCTGTTCCGGGGCGATGTTGATGCCCCCTCGACCGACCACGACCGCCAGCTCGGCCTCCCAGTCCACCTCGTCGGTGGCCCTCCGGTCGATCGGGACGACCTCGTCATGACCGGACAGGCTGGTCCAGGGCTTGGTGAACAGCACCGGGGACTCCGGCACGGTCGTTCCCTCGGGCCGCTTGCCCTCATCGAAGTGGGACTGGTAGTTGACGCCGACACAGACCATGTTGCGGGGCGGACGGGGTACGGGGGCGAGGAGCCGGACACTGCCGAGGGTCCATCGGACCGGGGCGTCCGGGGACGCCGCCTGCGCCTCGACGGCCGCCCAGGCGTCAGGGCCGGCTTCGATCAGGGCCAGCACGCTGGGATGGCCCAGCTCGGCCAACGACACGATGCTCCCGTCCGGGCGAACCGCACCCGGGTGGCCCTCGGGCTCCGGTGAACCGTTCGGGTCCGCCCCCACCACCGTCACGACACGCATCACGAACCTCCGTCTCGGCTGTTTCGAACGGAATCAGCCTAACATCAGACAACCAGATGACAACGAGAACGGCAGACCTTCGGGCGCCACCGCGGGCCGCCGTTGGACCCGGTTACGGTCAGTGGCCGTGGAGGTCGGACAGCGGTTCTGCCGCCTCCAGGATCCGCCGGGCGACCGGATCGATCTGCTCGTAGATGGTGCGCAGTCGACCGAGGTGGTCCTTCATCGCCCGTCCGGCCGCCTCCTCGTCGCGGGCGGCGATGGCGGCGTAGATCTCCTGGTGGTCACCGGCCACGCTGTGCCAGAACTCCGCCGGTGCGTTGTCCCGCAGGAAACGGGTTCGCAGCACGCTGAAGACGGGGGTGGCCATCGTCTCGAGCAGCCGGTTGCCCGACGCCCGGACGACCGCGATGTGGAAGTCCTTGTTGCCTTCGAAGTTGTGGCCGAGGTCGACGTCGTGGTGGTCTGCGAGGTTGTCCTCCAGCCAGGCCAGTTCCTCGTCCGTGCGCCGCCGGGCGGCGAGGGCGGCGGCGGGGACCTCGAAGAGGTCGCGGGCCTCGAGCATCTCGTCCACCGAGAGGGCGTCGGCACCCGACATGAGACCGATGGTCGCCTCGAGGTAGGAGTTCATCCGCTCCGGGTCGGGCGCTTCCACGAAGGTGCCACCGTTGGCGCCGCGTCGGGTGGTCACGAGGTTCTGCGACGTGAGCGTGCGCAGGGCCTCGCGGACCGTGCTGCGGCTGACCCCGAACAGCGTCGTGAGCTCGGACTCGACCGGAAGGCGTTGCCCGGGGGCGAGCTCGCCCCGGACGACGAGATCGCGGAGCTGGTCCGCCACCTGGACATAAGCGGGCCGGACCTTGACGATCGTCAAGGCGCCGCGACCGCCGTTCGCGTGCTCCCCGTTGGACATGCTTCCGACACTACGTCAGACCTTGGGGTCGCCGCTGGATGGAGGTCATTCCAGGGCGTCGGGCCAGGCGATCGCGGGTCAGCTGAGAAGGGCGAGGAGGGCAGCCAGGCTTCCGGGCTCACCGAAGCGGGCCACGGCCGCGGCCACGGCGTCGCGCCGGCCGGAATCCCACGCGCCGGCCGTGAGATCGTCGAACTTGGCCCGGAGTTCGTCGTCGGTG
>JBIKWW010000454.1:0-3108 GCA_044356125.1 Acidimicrobiia bacterium | reverse complement strand
GGGCCCCGACGCGGCCGACGCCGTGCCAGTGCCGGAGGTGACGGTCTCCGACGACACGGCCCAGACGGTCGAGGAGCGTCGTCGGCGGGCCGAGCAGCGCCGGTCGGGCCGAACCGACATCACGATCTGGTGGCTCAACCGGATGGTGGTGACGGACCGGCCGTTCCGGGAGAAGCTCACCTGGTTCTGGCACGACCACTTCGCCACCTCCATCGAGAAGGTGGCCGAGCCCCGTCTGATGCTCGATCAGAACCGCCTGCTGCGGGAGCAGGGGGCGGGCGGGTTCGAGGCCCTCGTCCAGGCGGTGGCCAAGGACCCGGCCATGCTCGTGTGGCTCGACTCGAACCAGAACCGCGCCGGGCGTCCCAACGAGAACTTCGCCCGGGAGCTCATGGAGCTGTTCACCATCGGGATCGGGAACTACACCGACGCCGACGTCCAGCAGGCGGCCCGGGCCTTCACGGGATGGCGGGTGGACCGGGGCGTGGGGTTCCGCTTCGTCCCGGCGTTGGCCGACCGGGGAGCCAAGACGGTGCTCGGCGTTCCCGTGCGCACGGGCGAGGAGCTGATCACCCTGCTCGTGCGGCGCCCCGAGGCGGCCCGCCACGTGGCGTTCCGGGCGTGGAACTTCTTCGCCCACCCGGTCCATCCGTCCGATCCGGTGGTGGCCGAGCTGGGAGCGTTCTTCGCCGCCGATCTCGACGTCACGAACCTCATGCGCAACGTGTTCCGCCACCCCCGCTTCGGTGACGGCACGTCGCGTCAGAACCTGGTCAAGGAGCCGGTGTCGTGGATGGTCGGGCTGCTGCGGGCCGTCGGCGTGCGACCCGACCAGTTGACGGTCACCGGACCCCAACCCATCAACACGCTGCGGTCGCTCAACCAGGAGCCCTTCGCCCCGCCCAGTGTCGGCGGCTGGCCCAACAACAACGCCTGGCTCTCGACGACGTCGGCCACCAACCGGGTCCAGTTCGCCGCCGGGGTGGCCGCCAACGCCCGTCTCGACTGGCTCGAGGGCCAGCCGGCGGCCGCCCGACCCGACGCCCTGGCCGCCCGCCTGGGGGTCGATGGCTGGACGGCCACCACCCGGGCCGCCCTCCGGCGGGCCCCCAACCCGCGGACGCAGCTCACGCTGGCCGCCGTCAGCCCCGACTACGTCCTCGCCTGAGGGAGCCGTGATGAACCCCACACCCGCTCCCGGGACCGATCCCGACTCCCTGCCCACCACCGACGCCCGCCTGTCGCGTCGGGCTCTCCTGGGTTGGGGGGCGGGGGCCGCCGCCGCTGGCGTCGCCGCCGTCGGCCTCCCCGGTCCGTCGGCCCCGGCCCAGTCGGCCCCGGCCCAGTCGGCGCCGTCGAGCCCGGCGCCCTCGAGCCCGGCGCCGGGGATCCTCGTGCTCGTCACCCTCTACGGCGGCAACGACTCGCTCAACACGGTGGTGCCGTTCGCCGACGGCGCCTACGCGGCGGCCCGGGGGTCGCTCGCCGTTCCCGCCGATCAGGTGCTGCGGCTCGACGCCACCCGGGGCCTGCATCCGTCGCTGAAGGGCCTGGCCGCAGCGTTCGCCGCCGGCCGCCTGGCCATCGTGCAGGGCGTGGGCTACACGAGTCCTAACCGCAGCCACTTCCGCTCCATGGACATCTGGCAGACGGGGGTCCCCGAGACCTCGGAGTACACGGGCTGGCTCGGTCGCTGGTTCGATGCCACCGGGCCCGATCCGCTGCGCATGGTGCACCTGGGGGCGTCCACGCCCCGGGCGTTCCTGGGTCAGCAGGGCTCGGGATCGACGGTCGTCGGGGGTCGGATCACCATCCCCGGCGGGGCGACCATGGAACGGCTCCTGGGTGAGCTGTGGTCCCCGGGAGCGGGGGCGGAGCTGGGGCCGTTCGGGGCGAGGGTGGCGTCGTCGGGCGCCGACCAGCTCAAGGTCAAGGCGACCTACGGGCCGGTGCTGGCCACCGTGGCCCAGACCTCGGTCCAGTACGCCAGCCTGGAGGGTGGAGCGGCCGCCAGCGGGTCGGAGGGGGTGGCCAACTCGGCGCTGGCCCGCGACCTCCAGGCCATCAGCGCGCTGATCAGATCGGCAGGTCCCACTCAGGTGTACTCGGTGCAGCTCGGCGGGTTCGACACCCACGCCGCCCAGGCCGATGCGCACGCCCGCCTGCTGGCCACGCTCGACGCCGCGCTGAGCGGGTTCCTGCGCGACATCTCGTCCCATCCGTCGGGGGCGGGGGTCACGGTGCTCGTCTACTCCGAGTTCGGCCGTCGGGTGGCGGCCAACGGGTCCAACGGCACCGACCACGGCACCGCCGGCGACGTGCTGGTGCTCGGCCCCCGGGTCCGGGGCGGCTTCCACGGCCAGCCCCCGTCGCTGACCGCCCTCGACGGCAACGGCGACCTCGTGCCCACCACCGACTTCCGCTCCGTCTACGCCGCCGTGCTCGGCTCGGTGCTCGGTGTCGACCCGGCGGTCTCGCTACCCCGCTCGGTGGTGCCCCTCGGGGTGCTGTGACGCCGGGTGGCGTTCGGCCCCGCCGGGTGGCGTTCGGCCCCCCGGGGTGGCGCCGGGTGGTCTCCGGGTCGGTCGGGGTGGAATCGGGTCACGCTGGGTGGCGTCCGGTCCCGCCTTCATGATCCGTGGGCACTCACGATCAGCGGATACTCATGATCCGCGGGTGATATGCCGATCCGTGCTGCACTCGGGTCACCGGGTCGATCGACCCGGGGTCCGTCCGTCCCCGTTCCCCGGCCCTCCGACGGAGGCCGCTTCCCAAGGCTGGTGCCCATGCGACGCAACCGTGCAGTTCTCCCCAAGGCCGCAGCACTGTTCGCGGGCGTCTTCGCCCTGACCGGCTGCATCAAGATGGACATGGACATGAAGCTGTCCTCCAACGACAAGGTCACCGGCTCGGTGATCGTGGGCTTCAGCGCCGAGGCGATCAAGGCGATGGGCCAGAACCCGGCCGACTTCGCCAAGGAGATGGTCGGCGATGCCCAGAAGGAGCAGCAGGGCAAGCTCCCGGCGGGGGCGAGCGTGACCGTCAAGCCGTACAACAAGGGCGGCTTCGCGGGCGTCGAAACGGCGTTCAAGAACGTGCCGATCAACG
>JBIKWW010000453.1:0-3109 GCA_044356125.1 Acidimicrobiia bacterium | reverse complement strand
AGCGTCGACGTCCGGGTCCCGCGGCCCGAGGAACGCCCCGGTGCCTCGACCTCGGTCTCGGTGCTCGTCAAGGACGCAGCGGGCCGGCCGGTTCCCGGTGAGGCCACCATCTGGGCCGTCGACGAAGGGGTCCTGCGCCTCACGGGCTGGACCGCACCCGATCTCCTGGCCGCGCTCGTGCAGCGCCGCTGGGACCAGACCGCGCTCTCCGACAGTCGCATGCTGCTGCTCAGCCCCGTCTCGGCGGCCCGGGCGCAGTTGTCGAGCGAGAAGGGCGACGGGGAGTCCGCCTTCTCCGAGGCCCCGGGCGGTGGCGGGGACGCGAGTCCCTCGGCCAAGTCCGAGGTCGACGAGCAGGACACGTTGGTGCGCCGGGACTTCCGGACCCTGGCGGTCTGGTCGGCAGCCGTGCCCGTCGGCGCCGATGGGCGTGCGAGCACCGCCGTGAAGCTGCCCGAGCAGCTCACCGAGTTCCGCGTCGTGGCGGTGGCGGCCAGCGGGGCCCAGCTGTTCGGAAGCGGTTCGACCTCGGTGCGCACGGCTTCCGCGTTCTCGGTGAACCCCGCCATGCCCCGCTTCGTCACCCCCGGTGACCGGGTCGAGGGGGGCGTCGTGGTGCAGAACCGCACGGGAGGTCCCGCCTCCGTGACCGTCAGCGCGCGGATGATCGGGACCTCGTCCCCGCTGACGATCGAGGGGCCGGCGACGGTGACCCGCCAGGTGCCCGTCGGCGCCACCGAGATCCGGTTCACGTTCCGGGGCTCGGTCCTGGGGACGGCCAGGATCCGCTTCGACGGGTCACTGCGGTCCGGCACCTCGTCGGCCGTGTCCGACGCCGTCGAGATCACCGTCCCCGTCTCGATCGCCCGCCGCCCCGAGGTCGTCGCCGCCTCCGGTGAGGTCGTCGCCTCCGCTGCGGGGACATCGGCCGAGGAGCGCCTCGAGGTCCCCGCCGACGCCCTCCCCGGGTCCGGCGCGCTCGATCTGACCACCTCCACCTCGGCGCTGGCCGGGCTGCAGGCGGGCATCGAGAACCTGGTCCAGTACCCCTACGGGTGCCTGGAGCAGCGGACCTCGCGACTGAAGGTGCTGCTCGCGCTGCGCGCCCTGGGGCGCCAGTGGACCCTCCCCGCCCTGCCGCTCACCCGCCTGGACCAGATCATCGGCCAGGAGCTGGCGGCCCTGCGCACCTTCCAGACCTTCGACGGCGGCCTCACCTACTGGCCCGGTGACGGGCGGACCGATCTGTACCTCACGAGCCGCACGCTGGTCATGCTCATGGACGCCAGGGAGCAGGGTGTGACCCTTCCGGTCGGCCTGGTCGGCGAGCTCACCCGCTTCCTGCAGCGCCAGCTCGAGAACCTCGATCGCACGGACGGTCCGCCCTCGGTCGAGGACTCGTTGCGGTGGAACCGCACCGAGGTCGTCTACGCCCTGGCCCGGGCCGGGGCTCCGGAGCGGGCGACCATGGAGGCCCTCTACCGCGACCGCCTGGAGCTCACCACCCGGGAGCAGCTCGCGCTCCTCAGGGCCATGCTGGAGTCCGGTCTGCGCGGCACCATGCCGACCACGCTGTACTCGCAGATCCGCAACAGCCTGCGGCTCGAGGGCAACCGGGCGGCGCTGGACGGGGAGCGGTACGCCACCGTGCCCTGCTGGTGCATCGCCTACCTGTTGGCCGACGACACCCACCTGACCGCGGAGCTCCTGTCCATCGTCGTGCGCGCCGACCCGAAGGATCCGCTCGCCGCCGCACTGGCCCGGGAGCTCGTCGCCCGGCGCAGCAACGGCACGTGGCGCAACACGCTGGAGGACGGGTACGCCCTGACCGCGCTCGTCGACTACGGGCGTCTGGCCGAACGGGTGACCCCCGATCTCGACCTGCAGGTCGTGGCCGGTGCCACCACCCTGCTGCGTCAGCGCTGGTCGGGCCGTTCGCTGGAGGCGAAGACCCAGAGCACGCCCCTGGCCCAGGTTCCGGGCGGTGGCGTTCCCCTCCGCTTCACGGCGACGGGTACCGGCCGGGTGTCCTACACGGCCCGCCTCACCTATGCCCGGCCGTTGGCCACCCTGAAGGCGCTCGATCAGGGCTTCTCCGTGGTGCGCTCCTACAGCCGCTTCACCCAGGACGTCGGTGCCGGGACCCGGCCGGCGACCACGGCCGCCGGCCGCAACCAGGCCCGCTCCTCGGCCGGGACACGGTCGTTCGCACCCGGTGACGTCGTGCGGGTCACGGTCTCGGTGTCAACGGCCCAGGTGCGTACCAACGTCGTGGTCGAGGATCCGCTGCCGGCCGGCTTCGAGGCCATCGACGCCCGACTGGCCACGAGCTCCCAGGAGCTCCAGGACCAGGCCGAGACCGGGGCCGACACCTCGTCGTCGTGGGCACCGGGCATCGACCGCGTCGAGATCCGCGACGACCGGGTCCTGCTGTTCGCCACGCGGCTCGAGCCAGGCGAGCTGCGCTACACCTACCTGGCGCGGGCGACCGCTCCGGGGACGTTCTCGGTGGCACCGGCACAGGCCTCGGAGATGTACCGACCGGAGCTGTTCGGTCGCACGGCCGCCACCACGGTCACCGTGGGGTGATGACACGCCGTCGGCTCGGCACGCTGATCATCAGCGCGCTGAGCATCGTCGTCCTGGCCCTGTTCATCCGCCTCGGCCCGCTGCCCGCCGGCGTCGCATCCCCGCGTCGGGTGGGGGAGTACGTGCTGCTGGACCGTAACGGCGAACCCCTCGTGGAACGGGTCACGCTGTCGCCCCGGTCGGCCGGGGTGCTGCTGTCGGTGCGTTCGCCACGGCTCGCCGCTGCCACCATCGCGGCCGAGGACCGACGGTTCCGGTCCCACCCCGGCGTCGATCCCGTCGGTGTCGCCCGGGCCGTGGTCGCCAACGTCCGCGGCGGCTCGGTCACGCAGGGCGGGTCGACGATCACCCAGCAGCTCGTCGAGCTGCGGCGGGGCGGTGGGCGCACGTCGGTCGTCGGGAAGCTCCGGTCCGCCGTCTACGCCCTCCGCCTCGAGCACCGTCGGACCAAGGACGAGGTGCTCTCCGCCTACCTGGCCGAGGCCCCCTCCGGGGCCGGGATCATCGGGGCCGAGGCGGC
>JBIKWW010000452.1:0-3110 GCA_044356125.1 Acidimicrobiia bacterium | reverse complement strand
GTCTTCGGGGCAGGTTCCTCACGTGTTACTCACCCGTTCGCCACTAGCCCACCGAAGGTATTGCTACCAACGGTGAACCCGTTCGACTTGCATGTATTAGGCACGCCGCCAGCGTTCGTCCTGAGCCAGGATCAAACTCTCCATCGAAATCGTGCCGGTCCGATTGCTCGACCCGGTCGACCTGTGAAGAGTCGGCGCCAGATGCCACGACGGCAATCTCTGGCGCCAACTGGCATACGATTCGTATGCGGAATTGTTCGGGACGACTGTTTTCACAGTCGTTCCACACGAACCTTTGGCTTCCTCTGTCTCGTTGTCAAGGAGCTCGGTGCGGCCTCATCGGTCGCTATACGCGCCGAGCGGAGAGCCGCTGTGCTCTGCATCGCAGGTCAAGGCCGGTGACCGGAACTTGACGCTCGTCCGGCGAATCCGGCGTGCGAGGCGAGAAGCAAACCTAGTCGATTGGCCCGGGCCTGTCAAGCGAGCCGCTCGTCACATTCGCTCCGGAGCGTGAGAGGCGGGCATTCGCCGGAAGGGTCCGGTCGATTTGGGCGAGGGAGAAGCTATCGCACCGTCGTACCATCGCCGACCGTGACGAACGGGCTGCTTCCGACCAACGCTGAGCCCACACGGGCGAACGACTTCCTGGCCGACCTGTCGTGGCGGGGACTGCTGCACCAATCCACCGATGGGGTGGCTGGTCATTTCGGCTCCGGTCGTCGACGGGCCTACATCGGTTACGACGCCACCGCAGACAGCCTGACGATCGGGAACCTGTGCACCGTCATGCTCCTCGTGCATCTGCGCGCCGCCGGGCACGAGCCGGTGGTGCTGCTGGGCGGCGGTACGAGCCTGGTGGGCGATCCGTCGGGGCGCTCCAGCGAACGGCCCTTGCTCGACGAGGCTCAGATCGCGGCCAACGTCGAGGCCATCGGGCGATCCCTGCAGCACCTGCTGCCGGGTGCCAAGGTCGTCAACAACCTCGACTGGCTGGGCCGGCTCGGGTATCTCGAGGTGCTGCGCGACATCGGCAAGCACTTCTCGGTCAACGAGATGGTGCGCCGCGACTCGGTGCGGGAGCGACTCGAGGGCCGCGAACAGGGCATCAGCTACACCGAGTTCAGCTACATGCTGCTGCAGGCTTACGACTTCGAGCACCTGTACCGCCACGAGGGCGTCACCCTCCAGATGGGCGGATCGGACCAGTTCGGCAACATCGTCTCGGGCGCCGACCTGATCCGGCGCCGCGCCGGCGGCCACGCCTATGCCGTCACGTGTCCCCTGCTCATGAAGGCCGACGGCGAGAAGTTCGGAAAGAGTCACACGGGGGCGATCTGGCTGGGTGCACACCGCACCTCGCCCTACGCCTTCCACCAGTTCTGGCTCAACGCGGACGACGCCGACGTCGAGCGGTTCCTGAAGATCTTCACGCTGCTGTCCCGCCCCGCCATCGAGGAGATCCTCGCGGAGCACGCCGCCGATCCCGGCCGACGCGGGGCCCAGCGGGTCCTGGCCGACCAGGTGACCGACCTCGTGCACGGATCGGAGGCCCGGCGTCGGGCGGACGAGGCCGGACGCGCCCTGTTCAGCGGAGATGTCGCCGACCTCGACCCGGCGACGTTGGCCGAGGTCTTCGCCGAGGTGCCGTCCTCGACGCGGGACCGGGCGCTGCTCGAGGAGGCGGCGGCCGGCACGGAGGCCGGCGTGGAGCTCGTCGGACTGCTCGTCGACACCGGGCTGGCGTCATCGCGTCGCCAGGCCCGCGAGTTCCTCGATGCCGGATCGATCTCGGTCAATGGCAACCGGGTGGGGGCCGACCATCAGCTCGGCGTGGCCGACCTGCTGCACGGCGACACCATGCTGCTGCGCCGGGGCCGCAAGCAGTGGCACGTGACGACCTGGGAACGCCGGTCACGCTGAGGCCGTTCACAGCGACACGTCGGAGCCGACGCCTCAGCAGGGCCCGCCGCTCTTCGCCACGCCGTTTCGGTCCACCCAGCCAACCGCGTCGACCGTGAGCTGCATCTGTCCGCTGCCCGACGGGTAGAAGGCGATCCGCGGGTCGATCCCGACCGGGATGGCGATCACGGCTCCGAGCGCCGGTCCCGGGCTCCCGACGACGCGCAGCTCCGGTGTCGTCGCCCCCGTCGGGAGCACGAGCAGTTCCGGCGCGCCCTGCAGATCGCGCAGGCCGATGGCGAACAGCACCATCGCCGGAGGCGTGGCCGAGCTCACGGTGGGCACCTTGGCGACGCCGGTGCCTGGGATGTCGAACGCCCGTCCGGGGATCAGGGCACCGACGACCCCCCCGCTCCCGGTGGCGGTGTCGAGCAGCCGACAGGTCTCGAGGGGAACCCCGCTGGGCTCGTTGACCGACGCCGGGGCGGTCACCACCCAGCCCACGACGGCCACCGTGAGGCCGGCCGGACCGGGTGTCGTGTCGATCCGTACCAGGCCGTCACGACCGACCGGCACGGCGACGCGTGAAACCGTCGTGGAGCCGGCCACGAACGTCACTGCCGCCGTGACGACGCTGCGGGCGTAGTCGGGCGCGACAGGCGTGAGCACGACGCGTCCCGACTGGGAGGGGGACACCGCGGTCACGTCGACGATCACCGTCCCCGTCCCCGAAGCCGCCAGCCCGGCCGCGCCGCGGACGTCGGCTTCGACCCTGCCACCGGCGGCCAGCTTGGCCACCTCGGCGGGTCCGAGATCGAGGACTCGTCCGGCGCCGGGAATGAACAGCGTCCGTCGTGAGGTGGACCGGGCGGCCACGGTTGTGGTGGTGGCGGCGGCCGGCGACGTGGTCGTCGCCCGACGCCGCGACGTCGTCGAGGGGGCCGGAGGCTCGGTGGTGGTCGTGACACGTGGTCTCCGGCTGGTGGTGGCCGCTCCGGCGTCGTGCACCGACGGCAGCAGCAGCGCCATCACCACCACGCCCAGCAGACCAGCGGCCCGGGCGCGCCAGGCCGACCGGCGGAACCACCGGGAGCCGGGGAGGAACGTGGAGGGGGCCGGTCGCCGCGACAGCCGCATGAACGGCACGCTACCGGGCACCCCGGGCAGGCCGGGGGACCGCCCGCTCTCCGGGCGTCCGCATGGGTGCTCCA
>JBIKWW010000071.1:0-11049 GCA_044356125.1 Acidimicrobiia bacterium | reverse complement strand
CATCCGTCAGATCAACGCCCACGTCGACATCGTCTACTCGCAGCATGCCAAGGTCGACCTCGACCGGATCCTCGACGTCGGCGCCTTCGACCTCTCGCGGGTGCTCGAACAGGAACCGTCGTTCCTCGACGACACCGAGCACCAGCACGACGTCACGGTCACGAGCGTGGGCCTCGAGATCGAGGGCACGTTCGACATGGACCGCCTCAACGACTGGCTGTCGAACCTCCTGCGCACGAAGGGCGTCGACATCTTCCGCTCGAAGGGCATCCTGTCCGTCGCCGGCGACGACCGTCGGTTCGTGTTCCAGGGCGTCCACATGCTGCTCGACGGTGAACCCGACCGTGCCTGGCGTCCGGACGAGACCCGCTCGAGCCGAGTGGTGTTCATCGGCCGCAACCTCGACCGCGCCGAGCTCGACGCCGGCCTGCGCGCCTGCCTCGTATGAGCGCCGCAGCAGCGACCGCGTCCGGCCCCGTCGTGTCCGGCGCCACCTGGCGCTGGCGGGTGCACCTCGACGACCACGTCCCACGGGTGACGGCCTCCCCGGACGGCGACCGCATCGCCGTCGCGTCGTTGTCCGGACAAGCGCTCGTCCTCGACGCGGCCGACGGCTCGGTGCGCGCCGAGCTGCCGTCCCACGGCCTGGGCACGCTCGACGTCGCATGGAGCCCCGACGGTGCCGCGGTGGCGACGGCCGGGCAGGACGGGCGCGTCAGGGTCGTTGACGCAGCAACCGGTTCCGTGCTCGGGGAGCATCGCGGAACCGGGTGGGCCGCACGCGTGCGCTGGAGCAACGACGGCACACGTCTCGCCGCGGCGATCGGCAAGGAAGCGGTGATGCTGCGCCGCGACGGCACCTTCGCGGGTTCATTCGGCACCGCCGCGCACACGGTCACCGACGTCGTGTGGACGACCGACGACCGGCGACTCGGTGTGCTCAGCTACGGCGGCGTGCGCTGGTTCGGGACCGGATCGCCCAAGCCTCGACCGGACCGCACCTTCGAGTGGAAGGGCTCCCCGTTGCGTGCCGCGATGTCCCCGACCGGTGCGTTCCTCGTCCACGGGAACCAGGACAACTCGGTGCACGTCTGGCGGATGACGACCGCCGACGAGATGGAGATGTCCGGCTACCCGGCGAAGGTCGAGGTGCTCGGCTGGGACCCGACGGGTGATTGGCTCGCCGTCGGCACCATCGGGATGACGACGGTGTGGGACTGCTCGGGGAAGGGGCCGGCCGGGCGCCGGGCGACCGTCTGCGAGGGCCACGACCGTCGCGTCAGCGCCCTCGCGTGGAGCGACTCGACGCCGTCGGTTCTGGTCACGGGATCGGCCGACGGGACCGTCCAGTGGTATCGGCCGACAACCGCACGGAAGGGGGCGGCACTGCAGCCCGAGGCCGGCGTGATGGTCGGCGGCGAGGTGAGCGACCTCGCGCTGCTGCCCGTTCCCGACGGCCCGGCCGGCGCGGTGGCGGCCGTCGTAGCCCTGCAGGACGGCACCGTTGGCAGCGTCATGCTCGAGCTCGGTGTGGGCAGCGCCGCACCGAGCACGCCGGGCGGCCGCCGCCGCGCCCGCCCCGGGCGGCGCTGAGCACCATGACCTCGGGCCATCCCACCCTCATGCGTTCACCGGAATGCGAGCGTCACGCCCTGCGCCGCACCAGACGGCTGCACTGGCGCGGCACGGACGTTCCTGCGTACGTCCCCGCGTGCCTGGCCGGGTTCACCGGGCTGCGCGGCGACGAAGCCGTCACCGAGCAGATGGCGGTCGCCGTCGAACGTCGGGACGAGCGAGTGCTCGTCGTGGAGCACCAGGACCTCGAGGGCGACCGGCGATCCGTGGCCGTGGTGGTCGAGGACGCGCGCTTCGGCGAGCGGCAGTGGACGGTGGAGACCGTGGCTCCGCCCAACGACGCGCGGTCGCATCACCGCCTCCTCGACAGCGTGCTGGAGCTGCCGGGTTGCCCGGCAACCGTCATGTGGCGCCCGCCCTCGCTCGGCATGTCACGGTTCCCCGTCCCGACGGGCTCCACCATCGAGCGGACGATCCTGGAGCTCCGTGGACCGGTGCCACCGCGGGCCGCTCCCCCGCGCCACGTCCGGCTCCTCGACGCTGGAGCGGCCCACGACGTCGCGGCGCGGATCCTCGAAGTCAACAACTCGGCGTTCGGTGCGCACCCCGAGCAGGGCGCGCTCTCGCATCGGGAGCTCGACGATCGCATGCGCGCCCCGTGGTTCGATCCGTCGCTGCTCCTGCTCGCGGTCGACGAGCGCCGCGGTTCCGACGCGGGGTTCGTCTGGATGAAGTGCGCGCCCGGTCGCCCCGTCGAGCTGTACGTCGTCGCGGTGCATCCGGGCGCCGAGCTGCGCGGCCTCGGCCGGTACCTGGTGTCCGAAGGGTTCGCGACCGCAGCGGAGCGCGGCGCGGGCGACGTCGGCATGCTCCACGTCGACGCCGCCAACGACCGCGCCGTGGGCCTGTACCGGTCGCTGGGCTTCTCGCCCGTGCGGCGCCAGGACGTCGTGCGCATCCCGAAGGATGCTGCATGAGCGGCTGCACCGTCCTCGTGTGCCGCGCCTGCTGCTGTGGCACTGCCAAGCACGCAGGCTTCGACCACGACGCTCAGCTCGAGCGCATCCGGGCCGCTGCCGCCGGCATCGACGGCGCGAGGGTCCGGGTCGTCGGCTGCCTCGACGTCTGCAGCCGCTCCAACGTGGTCGTGGTACGCGACCGTCGAGTCGGCCTCGATGCGTCACAGCGCTCGACGTGGCTCGGGGGCATCGTCACCGAGGCGTCGACGACGGCGCTGTGCGACTGGCTGGCGGCAGGCGGACCGGCGACGCCACGGCCCGCGACCCTCGACGCGCACGTGTTCCTCGGCCCGCACGTCGACGTCCCGGCCGACCTGCGCGACGAGGACTGCGACCGCCCGCGGCGCCGGCTCCCCGTCGCCTCGCCGTAGCAGCCGCGTCGGTAGCATCGCCCCATGCCGATGCCGAACGCCGAGATCCATGAGCTGGCGGCCGAGCAACTGAGAGATGCGGGCTCGCTCTACACGTCGGGTCGGCGTGAGCTCGTCGAGCTGCTGGCCGGCATCGGCCGTCCGGTGACGATGACCGAGCTCCTCGAGCTCCGGCCGAAGCTGACGCAGAGCTCGATGTACCGGAACATGACGGACCTCGAAGCCGCCGGCATCGTGCAGAAGGTGAGCGGGGCCGACGACCGGGCCCGCTACGAGCTCGCCGAGCCGTTCATCGGGCACCACCACCACACGATCTGCACGAGCTGCGGGAAGGTGGACGACATCGTCGTGTCAGCCCGCACCGAGCGGACCCTCGAAGCCGCGCTCGAGAAGGCGCTCGAGGGCACGGGGTTCCGACCGAGCGGGCACCGGCTCGACGTCGTCGGCACCTGCACCGACTGCTCCTGACGGCGCGTGTCCGATCCGGGCGCACGTCGGCGGGGCCCCGGCCGGTCGGGGCCGGCGCCCGCGGGTGGGGGGTAGCGTCGGCACCGTGACGCAGGTGATGCGCGTGCAGCGCTGGTCGGACATGGACGCCTCGGCCCGGGCGGCCCTGATGGGCCGGGGGACCGACGAGATCTTCGATCCCGCCCTGCGGGCCTCCATCGGCGCGCTGATCGAGGACGTGGCCGCCCGTGGCGACGACGCCGTCTGCGACGCCCTCGCCCGCTTCGACGGGGTCCGCCTGGAGCCGCACCAGCTGCGCGTCACCGACGAGGAGATCGACGCCGCCGTCGCCACGATCGACGACGGCCTGGCGCAGGCCATCACCGAGATGATCGACGGCATCCGGCGCTTCAACGAGCAGGTCGTCGAACGGAGCGGCCGGGACTGGAGCTTCGAGAGCCGCCCCGGGCTCACCGTCGGCGAGAAGGTGTCCGCCATCCACTCGGCCGGGCTCTTCTGCCCCTCGGGCAAGGCCAGCTACCCCAGCGTCCTGGCCCAGATCGCCACCCCCGCCGTCGTCGCCGGCGTGCCCCGCATCGTGGTGATCACCCCTCCGGTGCCCGGCCACCCCGATGGGCGCGTCGACCCCGCCACCCTGGCCGTGGCCCGCCGTCTCGGCCTGCGCGACGTGTTCCGGGTCAACGGACCCGCCGGGGTCGCCGCCGTCGCCTTCGGCACCCGCACCATCCCCAAGGTGGTCAAGGTCGTCGGCCCCGGGTCGCCCGCCGTCACCTGCGCCCAGGTCGAGGTCCAGCGCCACGGCTGCGCCACCATGATGCTGCTCGGCCCGTCGGAGTCGCTGATCGTGGCCGACGACACCGCCGACCCCGTCCGGCTCGCCGCCGATCTCCTCAACGAGGCCGAGCACGGGACCGACAGCGCCTCGCTGCTCATCACCCCGTCGGCCGCGCTGGCCGCCCGCGTCGAAGCCGAGGTGGCCCGCCAGGTCGCCGTGCTCCCCGGCCCCCGGGCCGAAGCGGCCCGCGCCGCGCTCGGCGGCAACGGCGGATGCGTGCTCGTCGCCTCGATCGAGGAGGCGGCCGAGGTCGCCAACGCCTACGGGCCCGAGCACATGCAGGTGGTGACGGCCGACGACGACCGGACCCTCGCCATGCTCCACACCGCCGGGGAGATCCTCCTCGGCCAGCACACCACGCTGTCGGCCGCCAACTTCGTGATCGGCTGCCCGGCCTCGCTGCCCACCAGCGGCTTCGCATCGGTGAGCTCCGGCGTGACCTCACTGGCGTTCCTCAAGCGCACCGCCGTGGCCCGCGCCGACGAGGCGGCCATGCGGGCCATGGCCCCCGCCGTCACCGCCCTGGCCGACCACGAGGGCTTCCCCGCCCACGCCAACGCGCAGCGCATCCGGGTCGGTGGCTGGCCCACACGCTGACCGCCGCCCTAGCGTGGGGCCATGTTCGACGTCGTGATCACCGGTGGGACCATCGTCGACGGCACCGGCGCCCCCGCCCGGTCCGGTGACCTGGCCATCCGGGACGGCCGCATCGCCGAGGTCGGCGGGCGCATCACCGGTGCCGCCCGCCGTCGCATCGACGCCGCCGGGGCACTCGTCACCCCCGGCTGGGTGGACGTGCACACCCACTACGACGGGCAGGTCTGCTGGGACGACGCCATGCTCCCCTCGGCCGACAACGGCGTGACCACCGTGGTCATGGGCAACTGCGGCGTTGGCTTCGCCCCCGTGCCCGTCGGCCGCGAACGCGAGCTCATCGAGCTCATGGAAGGCGTCGAGGACATCCCCGGCACGGCGCTGTACGAGGGCATGCCGTGGGGGCGGTGGGAGACCTTCCCCGAGTACCTGGACTTCCTGGCGGGCCGCCGCTGGGCGCTCGACGTCGGCACCCAGATCGCCCACGGCGCGGTCCGGTACTACGCCATGGGCGAGCGGGGACGGCTGAACGAGGACGCCACCGGCGACGACATGGAGGCCATGGCCCGGATCGTCGGCGAGGCCATCGGAGCCGGATGCCTCGGGTTCTCGACGTCGCGCACCATCGGGCACCGCTCCCTGTGGGGAACCCCCGTACCCGGAACCTTCGCCGCCGACGACGAGCTCCTCGCCATCGCCCGGGCGATCGGCCAGGTCGGCCGGGGTGTGCTCGAGGTGATCCCGGCGGGAACCGTCGGCAAGCTCGAGAACCTCGGTGGCGAGCGGACGACCCAGGAGGCCGAGCACGATCTCATGCGGCGCTGCTCGCTGGCCTCGGGTCGACCGGTGACCTTCACCCTCGTCCCCTCGCCCGACTACGACCCCTTCCTGTGGCGCACGATCCTGGCGCTCACCGCCGAGGCCAACGCCGCCGGTGCGCGCATGCACCCCCAGGTGGCGTCCCGACCGATCGGGTTCCTGGCCGGCCTGTCCGCCTACCACCCCTTCATGCGCAAGCCGACCTACCTCGAGCAGCTGGCCGCCCTGCCCGTCGCCGAACGGGCCCGGGTGATGCGCGACCCGGCCATGAAGGCCCGGCTCCTCGCCGAGCCCGACATCCGCCCCGAAGCGCCCGGCTCGATGGAGAACGTGTACGGCATGTTCCGGCGGTCGGCCGGCGTCATGTACCCGCTGTCGGACCCGGTGGACTACGAGCCCGAGCGGTCCCAGACGATCGGGGCGCTCGCTGCCGCCGAGGGCCGCGACCCGCTCGAGTTCCTCTACGACTGGATGACCGAGGGCGACGGACGGCGCTTCTGCTCGCTGTCGACGGTCGACACCCATGCCCGCATGGAGGCCCTGCGCGAGATGCTGCTCGACGAGCACACCGTCACCGGCCTGTCCGATGCCGGTGCCCACGTCACGCTCATCTGCGACGGCACCATGCCCACCACCCAGATCTCCCACTGGACCCGTGACCGCACCCGCGGCGAGCAGCTCCCCCTGGAGCTCATCGTCGCCAAGCAGTCCGCCGGCAACGCCGCTCTGTACGGCCTCACCGACCGCGGCGTGCTGGCCCCCGGCCTGCGGGCCGACGTGAACGTCATCGACCACGCCAACCTCCGCGTGTCGCCGCCGGTCGCCCACGACGACCTGCCCGCCGGCGGCACCCGGCTCATCCAGCCCGTCCAGGGCTACCTGGCCACCTTCTGCCACGGCGTCATGACCCGCGACCACGACCGCGACACCGGCGAGCGCCCCGGGCGCCTCGTGCGGGGCTGAGCGGCGCCGAGCAGGATCACCAGGAGCGAACCGCCGTGCCCGAGACCATCCGCCACGCCCTCACCGGGTGGACCTACACCCGGGAGGACGACGGCACCGTGACCGTCCGCGACCCCCGGTCCGGCCGGGAAGGCCGCTACGACGCCGAGGGCCGCCACGTCGGCGGCGAGCTCGACTACGTCGACCACCACATGCTCGGGCACATGCTCGGAGCCCGGGCCCGCAGTGCCGGGATGCGGGGCCGCAGCCCCGGAGCCGACCGGGCCGACCGGGCCGACCGGGCCGACCAGGCCGACCAGACCGACCGGGCCGACCGGGCCGACCAGAAGGAGCCGTCATGAACGTCCAGGGCGACCGTCCCCGCCACCCCTCCTCGCCCCCCGAGGCCCGCTTCCGGGGGCCGACGGTGCAGGACATGCTCGACCAGGAGACCGTCGAGGTCCCCTGGGCGCTGCGACAGGAGGAGTTCACCGACCTCGGCCGGCGCCGCCTCGCCGTCGACCGCTACACCAGCCGCGAGTTCTTCGACCTCGAGGTCGAGCACCTCTGGTCCAAGGTGTGGCAGCTGGCCTGCCTGGAACAGGACATCCCCCGGGTCGGCGACACCATCGTCTACGAGATCGTCGGCTGGTCGTTCCTGGTCGTGCGCACCGCTCCCGACCGCATCCAGGCGTTCTGGAACTCCTGCCGCCACCGGGGCCGCAAGCTGCGCACCAACGACTGCGCCGCCGCCCGCGTGCCCGAGTTCCGCTGCCCGTTCCACGGCCTCGCCTGGAACCTCGACGGCACGTTCAAGGACGTGCCCCACGCGTTCGACTGGGACCTCGATCATGTGCGCGCTGAGGAATTCGGCCTGCCCGAGGTGCGCGTCGAGACGTGGGACGGCTTCGTGTTCATCAACCTCGACGACGACGCCGCGCCCCTCATGGACCACATCGGCGACCTCGCCCGTCACTTCGAGCGCTGGCCCTTCGCCCGGCGCTGGAAGGCCGCCCACGTCGCCAAGGTGATCCCGGCCAACTGGAAGGCGACCGCCGAGGCCTTCCTCGAGTCCTTCCACGTGGTGGCGACCCACCCGCAGATGTTCGCCGGGCTGCTCGGCGGCGACGGGTCGAGCTGCGAGTACGACGTCTACGGCGGCGGCGACGCCACCTTCAACCGCATGATCCTCAACGGCCCGATGCCCAACCCGAACCTCCCCTACGAGGTGACCGAGGAGGAGCTCATCGAGGAGATGTTCTTCCGGGGCGGCGTGCAGACCGAGAGCGGCGACACCGCCACCGGCTCCACCGCCCGCCCCGAGGGCGTGGGGTCGACGGCCCGGGAGGTGATGGCCGGGCTCGGCGGACGGGGCTCGGCGCAGGGGATGACCTGCGTCGGCGGGCCGCCCACGCTGGTCGAGAAGACCAGCTCCATCCAGTACTTCCTGTTCCCCAACCTGTGCCCGTGGAGCGGGTCGATCTTCTACCGCTTCCGTCCCCACGGCCGTGAGGTGGAGAAGGCCGTCATGGAGGTCCTGTTCCTCGTGGCGCTCCCCGAGGGGCAGGAGCGGCCTCCGGCGGCGCCGATCCACTGGCTCACCGAGGACCAGGACTGGACCGAGGCGGCCGAGCTCGGCCCCCTCGCCGAGATCTTCAACCAGGACTCGGCCAACCTCCCCCACGTGCAGGCCGGCCTGCACTCGGCCCGCCAGGACCTCACCCTCACGGTCTACGGCGACTCGCGCATCGCCCACCTCCACCACCTCCTCGACCGCTGGATCGGGGCGGCGGGCGACCCGAACCGCTGACGCCCGGTACGCGGTGCGCGTGACGGTGCTGCCCTCGGGGGCGGCGTTCCCGGTCGCAGGAGCGGGAAGTGGCACCGACGGGGAATCGGTGATGGCCGCCGCTGCGGGGGCCGGGTTCTCCTGGCCGACCACCTGCGGCGGCGTGGCCGAATGCGCAGCCTGCGTGATGATGCTCGTCGACGGGGACACGACGGCGTTCGCCGAGCCCGGACCGCTCGAGTCGGCCGCCCTGGCCTCGCTCGGCTCGGCGACCTCGGACCCGACCCGGTGGCGCCTCGCCTGCCAGACCCGTGTCGCCCCCGGAGCGGCGGCCGACGCCCAGGTCACCGTCCGCAAGGTCGGCGTCCGCAAGGTCGGCGTCCGCAAGGTCGGCCTCCGCGAGGTCGGCGTCCGCAAGGTCGGCGTCCGCGAGGTCGGCGTCCGGCCGGACTGAACCCTCAGGAGCCGAGGAGGGCGCGGGCCAGACGCACCGGGTTGCCCGAGGCCAGCGCCCCACGCAGGCGCAGCGGGGCGGCGGCGAACAGCCGCCACATGACGGCCGCCAGCTCGGTGGCGTCGGCCCGTCCCCCGAGGTAGGTGGCCACGTCGGCCCGGTCGAGGGTGAAGAAGGTGTCGAAGAAGGTGCGGGTGAGCCGCTGGTCCATGCCCAGCAGGCGTTCCAGCCCGTAGGCCTCCAGGCGGCGGGCCGAGCGGCGGGCATCGGGCCACACCGCCGACCACCCGGCCGACCACCCGGCCGACCCCGCCGGACCCGACCACCCGGCCGCCGACCCCGCCGGACCCGACAGGGCCGCCGCCACCGACGGGCCGAGGCGCAGGGAGGCGGCCACCGAGTAGCCGGTCGCCGGATGGACCACGGCCGCCGCCGCCCCGACGGCGACCACGGGCTGGGGCACCTCCGGCAGCGGCGCGTCCATCCGGAACCGGACCCGCTCGACCTCGTGGACCTCGGTCACCCGTACCCCGGCCGCCCGAAGGCGGTCGTACAGCCGCCGCTCCAGTTCGTCGTCGGCCATCGCCGGGCGACCGGCCAGGCTGGTCTCCTCGAGCAGCCAGGTCCCATCCCCCCGGTCGAGCGCGTAGAGGAACGAGGGCTGACGGCGGTCCGGGCCCGTCCAGTCCATCAGGGTCGCCGTCCCCGGCTCGGGCCCGGAACGGCCCCGGTCGATCGAGGCGACGATCCCGTGGGCGCACTGCATCGCCGGGGCCCGGCCAGCAGGCTCGGGTTCCCGGCGGATGAACGGCGAGCCCGCCCCCGTGGCGTCGACGACCACCCGGGCCCGGACCGTCCGGCCCCGCTCCAGCCCCACCGAAGCCGGCTCGGAGCCTGATTCCGATCCGGGCTCGACGGTCTGCGCGGCGGCGTCGATCAGCTCACCCCCGTGGTCGCCGAAGCGCCCGGCCAGACGGTCGAGGAGGGCGGCGTTGTCGAGCTGCACGTAGGTGCGGCCGACCTCGTGACGGCGGGCCCCCACGACGTGGACCCGGTCCCAGCGCGACCGCACGGGGACGTCGAGGCCGACCACCGCCGGATCGAGGTCGTCCGACCAGGCCCCGTAGGTGTTGCGCCACACGGCCAGCGGGGTCGGGGCGATCAGGGCGCTGCGGAGGCCCGCCGCAGCGCACGCCGCCGCCGTGGCCCACCCCGCCGGCCCGGCCCCGAGCACGGCGACGTCGAACACGGACCGGGACGACCCCGCCCTGCCCACGGGCCTGCTCACCGCTGCTCCCGGGGGCACCACCAGGTGGTGCGGCCGCCGACCGTGTCACGCCGAAGGGCCGTGCCGCAGCGCGGACAGACACCTCCGGGGCGGCGGGCGTCCATCAGGTCCCCCGTGTGCGACCCACCCCGCTCGGCCAACTCGGGCACGACGGTGACGACGGCGTCGTGCAGCCGACGCGCCAGCGCCGGGGACAGACCCCCGGCCTCGCGCCAGGGCGACAGGCGGGCCCGCCAGAGGATCTCGTCGGCCAGGAGGTTGCCGATCCCGGCGACGCGGGACTGGTCCATCAGCCGGGCCTTCAGGGGAGCCGAGCTGCCAGCCAGCGCCCCCCGCAGCTCGGTCCGGGTGAGCGTGAAGGCGTCGGGCCCGAGGGCGGTGTCGTCAGGGTCGAGCGACACCCCGCCGAGACGGCGGGGATCGCTGAGGGTCATCACACCACCCCCCTCGAAGCCGAGGCCGAAGCGCACGAAGGACGGATCCGGGCGGTTGGAGCCGTGCTGCAGCTCGGCGATGGCGGCCTCGCCGTCGACGAGCAGCCGGCCCGTCATCCCGAAGCGCAGACCGAGCACGGCGCCGCCCGGCCGGCCCTCGGAACCCAGGTCGAGCAGCAGCAGCTTGCCCCGCCGCCGGGCGGCCACGATCACCTCGCCGAGCAGGGCACCGCGCACCTCGTCGGCCGTGCAGCCCTTCAGGAACCACTCGTCGGGGGCGGACACGGAGCTGACGCGGCGCCCCACGCAGGCCAGCGCAGCGCGCCGGTAGAGCTCCACCTCGATGATCTCGGGCACGCCCGACAGCCTGTCGCGGCGCGGTGCCTACCGGCACCCGGGCACCGGTCGCTAAGGTCGGCCCATGACGATCGTCGAAGAGCCGCCCGCCGCCAAGGTCCGCG
>JBIKWW010000451.1:0-3118 GCA_044356125.1 Acidimicrobiia bacterium | reverse complement strand
CGTTGGCCGGACGCGGCCGCGAGATGCAGTCGGTGAAGACGGCGAAGGGCGAGCTGTGGCTCACCTTCTCGCCGGTCCAGGCCTTTCGCAGGATCTCGATCGTGTCGTCGGTGCGGGCACCGCGGTCGTGGAAGGGGATCCCCAGAGCGGCGAACTCCTCGGCCAACCAGCCGACGCCGATCCCGAGCAGCAGCCGGCCACCGGACATGGCGTCGAGGGAGGCGAGCTCCTTGGCCACGACGAGCGGGTTGCGCTGCGGAAGGATCAGGATCCCCGTCGCCAGCTTGATGCGCGACGTCCGGGCGGCGGCATAGGCGAGCCAGATCAGCGGATCGGGCAGGTCGAAGTCCTCCGCCCCGCCCGCCATCTTCCCGCTCTTGTCGTAGGGGTACCGGGACTCGTAGCCCGATGGCACGACGACGTGCTCCACCGTCCACAGCGACTCGAACCCTCCCGCCTCGGCGGCCTCGGCGATCGCCGCGGCGCCGCTCCCCGTGGCTCCCCAGGCGGTGTTGGCGAACATGAGACCGAGCTTCATGCTGCGATGCTGGCAGGCGCCCGGGCCACCGGTCCAAGCGGTGGCTTGTCCCGGCCCGGGCCCGCCCTGCTACGAACGGGCCATGAACGCCACCTCATCCGGAGACGACGCCCCCTTCACCGTCGACGTGCTCGTGGTGGGGTACGGCGCCGCCGGGGCGGCCGCCGCCATCACCGCCGCCGATGCCGGTGCGCGGGTGCTGGTGGCGGAGAAGAACCCGGAGGCCCGCCACACCCCGAACACCCGGATGTCGGGCGGCATGATCATGACCGTCGCCGATGCCGACGGTGGCACGGACTACCTCGACGCCTGTGCCGGGGGGATGGTGCCCCGTGACGTGTCGGCGGCCTGGGCGCAGCGGGCGGCGCATCTCGAGGCCTGGATGGACGAGCGCATCGGCGGCCTCGACCTGGCCGTCGCCGGAGTACCCGAGCACCGTGATCTCCCCGGTGCCGGGTCCGTCCACACGGTCCAGATCGGTGGAGTGCGCGAGCGCCTGGCGGCCGGGGCGGGCGGGGGTCCGGCGCTGTGGTCGCACCTGGACGCCGCCGTGCGGCGCCGCCCCGTGGAGATCTGGTGGGAGAGCCCGGCGGTGCGTCTCCTGCAGTCCCCTGACGGTTCCGTGACCGGCGTGACGCTGCGACGCGATCGCGGTGGGGACGGGCGCGGTGGGGACGGGCGCGGTGGGGACGGGAGCAGCGGCCATGAGGTGACGGTCATGGCCCGGCGCGGCGTCGTGCTCGCATGTGGCGGCTACGAGTTCGACGACACCATGAAGCGCGACTTCCTCCGGGCCGACGTGGCCCACTTCTACGGGCATCCCGGCAACACCGGCGACGGTGTCCGGATGGCCCAGGCCGTCGGTGCTTCGCTGTGGCACATGAACCAGATGATCGGACGCGGCGTGGGCCACTTCCTCGACTCGGACGGCACGCCCGTGAACGTGATCCTCACCATCGCTCCGGCGCCGTACGTGATCACCGACCGGTCTGGCCGCCGCTTCATGAACGAGCACCACCAGGCCCTGCTCCGCCACGACGTGTACTACTCGCTGCTCGAGTACGACCCCGCCCGCAAGCGGAGCCCCCGGGTGCCCTGCTGCTGGTTCTTCGACGAGCGCCGACGGCTCGCCGGACCGCTGACGCTGACCCACATCGGTGCCCCCGCCGTCGGACTCGTCGAGTGGAGCCAGGACAACCAGGCCGAGATCGACCGCGGCTGGATCCTTGCCGGTTCAACGATTGCGGAGGTCGCCGCGGCGGCCGGGGTGGAGGACCCGGAGGAGGCCGAGCGAAGTGTCGCCGACTACAACCGCCGTTGCCGTGACGGGCTCCCCGATCCCTTCGGACGCCCGGCGGACACGATGGTCCCGCTCGAAGGACCGCCGTACTACGCCGTACCGCTCTGGCCGGGCGGTTCCAACACCACCGGCGGGCCCCGCCGAGACCGCCACGGCCGGGTGCTCGACGCGTTCGGTGCCCCCATCACGGGGCTCTACGCGGCGGGCGAGCTCGGCCAGCCCTCGGGACTCCTCTACCCCGCCGACGGCAGCAACCTCTCGGAAGCGCTGTGCTTCGGACAGATCGCCGTCGAGCATGCGCTCGGCACGCGTCGGTAGGGTCTGGGTGATGGACACTCCCATGGCCTTCGGCGCCCACCTCCCCCACCTCGGCCGCCAGGCCACCGCCAGCCACCTGACGGAGTTCGTCCGGACCTGCGACGAGCTCGGTGTGCACTCGGTCTGGACCAGTGACCACATCGCCTGGCCCCGCGACATCGAGAAGAAGTACCCCTACACCGACGACGGCTCGTTCCCCGCCCCTCCGGGGATGCCGTGGCTCGATCCGATCGGCACCCTGTTCTGGGCAGCGGCCGTATCCCAGCGGGTCCGGCTGGGCACGACGGTGCTCATCCTCGGGTACCGCCCGGTCGTCCAGACCGCCAAGGCATGGGCGTCGCTCGACGCGCTGTCGGGTGGACGCGCCATCCTCGGGGTCGGCGTCGGCTGGATGCGCGAGGAGTTCGAAGCGCTGCAGATGCCCTACGACCATCGCGGCGCCCGGGCCGACGAGCAGCTGGAGGCGTTCGAGCAGCTGTTCGGCACGGACTGGGCCTCCTACGAGGGCACCTACACGAGGTTCGACCCGATCGGCTTCTTCCCCCGACCCGAGTCGGGTCGCATCCCGGTGTGGGTCGGTGGGGACAGCGCACCCGCCTACCGGCGGACAGCGCGGTTCGGCGAAGCCTTCCACGCCGCCTTCCAGACCGAGGCACAGCTCCGGGCCCACTTCGACGGCGTGCGGGCGGCCTGCGAGGATGCCGGCCGCGATCCGGCGGAGATCCAGTTCTCGACGCGGGTCTACCTGGACCTGGACGGCACCGCGAACCCGGAGAAGTCGATCGTCGGATCGGTGCAGCAGATGGCCGAGCAGGCGGCCGCACTGCGCTCGCTCGGGTACACCCACGTGCTGCTCGACATCACCGGCCGCGGCGGCCCTGAGCGGCGCCTCGACGGACTCCGGGCGTTCATGACCGACGTCGCACCGCTGCTGGCCTGACGAGAACCCCGGCCCGAGGTCG
>JBIKWW010000450.1:0-3119 GCA_044356125.1 Acidimicrobiia bacterium | reverse complement strand
GCGAAGCCGTCATCGATCACCAGCGCACCGATGGGCCCGACGTCGCGGCGCGACACGTAGCTGGACTTCCAGGAGGGCACCAGTCGCACATCGTCGTAGCGGCGGTCGTCGACGACGAGCCGCCCGGCCACCCGGCGCACGCCGGCGGCAGCGATGCGGTCGGCAAGCTCCTCGGCACTCGTCACGGGCTGGGGTCGTCGCATGGCCGCCACGTGCTGCGCAGTGGACAGCAGCGGGTCACCGCCCCCGACCACCCACAGGTCACCGTCGACCACGCCGTCGACGACCGGCCGGGCGGCGCGCACCTCGGTGCGGGGTCGCCACGACGGGTCGATCGTGGCCAGGACGGTCTCGGCGGTCAACAGCTTCTGGGTCGAGGCGGCGAGCAACGGCTCGGCGGCGTTCACGGAGGCGATGGGGATGCCCGCCTCGTCGACACGGGCACAGGTGGTGCGCGATGCGTTCCCGATGACCGCAGGGCTGATGGCCGACGAGATCGTGCCGCGCAGCCGGGCCCGCCCCACGAGGCTCGACACCAGCGGTGCGACCCGGCGGGCGTTGAGGACGGCCGGAGCGGCCGGTGATGCGGGCGCGGCGGCGGGACCGGGCGCGGCGACGGGACCGGGCGCGGCGGATTGGAACCGTCGCAGTCCCAGGGAGGCATTGGCCAAGCCACCCACGGTGACGAGTGCCGCCAGGGCGAGGGTGACCGTGGCCCGGCGGGTCACCGGAGGCCTCCGTGCGGGCGCGCGGCGACGCCGTGATCGAGGTCGGCCGTCAACGCTCAGGGCTCCAGGGCGGCGCGGAAGAAGTCCCGGATGTGCTCGAAGCGGGCCGCCAGCGCATCGGCCGACAGCGGGTCGCGTCCGGTCAGCCCCTGGAGGAAGGGGATGTCGGAGAAGTACGACAGGAGCGCTCCGTACCCGGTGAGGATGAGCTGCTCGGGATCGTGGCGGCGGAACCGCCCGGCCGCCATCTCGGCCTCGAAGAACGACACCGCCCGCAACAGGAACGGACGCAGCGCCTCGCCCAGGTTGATGTCGAGCCGGGAGCTGCCGTCGAGGGCCTCCCGGCGCACGAGGCGAACGAAGTCGGAGTGCTGCTCGAAGAAGCGGAATCCCGCTTCGAGCACCCGTTCGAAGGCGTCCCAGCCGGTGGTCGTGCCGTCCTGCACGGCGCTCTCGACCCGTTTGAACCAGTCCTGCACGTGGGCGCCGACGACTTCGGAGTACAGCGCCTCCTTGGACTCGAAGTGGTGCAGGAGGCTGGGACGGCGGATTCCGACGTCGGCGGCGATCCGGTTCAGCGAGGTTCCGTCGAATCCGCGTTCGGCGAACTCACGCAGCGCAGCGACGAGGATCGCCTCCCGGGTGGACCCCGCCTCCCGGCGCGAGGCGGAGCCGACCGGCTCGGCGCCGGTGCCCGCACCGGGGATCAGCGCCGTCGACACCTCCCCACCCTACCCCCCTTCCGAACTCTGGCCAGGGACGATGCACCGGGGCCGACGGTCAAGGGCCGACGGTCAAGGGCCGACGGTCGAGGGCCGACGCCCGGGGCCGGAGTGCCGGCCGGGTCGGGTGCGGGGCTGTCCGGCGACCCCGGTCCGGCTGGGAGGATCACCGGATGCGCAGTGCCGGCCCCGGCGGCCCGGAAGGGCCGGGTGAGCGGCCCGTGGCCGCGCTCGGCTGGTCCGCCCATCCGTCGGTGGCGACCGCGATGGCGGAGTCCGTCGGCCAGGTCCTGGAAGCGCTGGCTGCCGCCGACGTCCGGCTCGGACGCGATCCGGGGTCGGGTGCCGTGCCCGACCTCGTGGTGGTCGCGGCGTCGGGCACGCACGCCGCCTCGGCGGCCGCCGTCGGCTCGGCGGTACGGACCCTGCTGTCACCCCGGGTGCTGATCGTGTGCACCTCGACCGATCTCGACGTGGACGGCCGGTCCCCGACGTCCGACGCACTCGCCGTCTGGGCCCTGAACGCTCCTGGCGTCTCCGCCGTGCACCTGGAGGCCTCCGGTGCCGACCGGTCCGGGGTGGGCGACACGGGAGCGGGGTTCGACGGAGCGGGGCCCGACGGAGCGGGGCCCGACGGAGCGGGGTTCGACGGAGCGGCGGCCGACGGGGCGGCGGCCGTCGACGGGACCGACGGCGCCTTCCGGCTGGCGCTCGTCCACCCCAGCGACCCCGGTACCGGGCATCGACTCGCCGGGTCGGCCACGGGCCGGACGATCGTCGCCCGACTCGCCCCGTGCGGCCACCCGGCCGGCGACGTGCTCGTGCTCGACGGCGCCGTGCACCGCCGGGGAGCGGTCATCCTGCGGCTTCCCGGCGCCCGGGCGCTGCTCACCGATTCCGCCCATGCCGGGCTCGACATCGCCCGGACCGTCGCCGATGCCGTTCCGGTCGCTGCGTTCGGGGTGGCCCTCGTCGCGGACTCGCTCGGCACGCCGCAGCACCCGAGGGATGCCCTCGGCGACGACCGCCCGGCCAGTGCGGCCAGGGCCCTGCAGGGGGCCGCAGGTCCCGCCGTGCTCGTGCTCCGGGCCGCTTCCCTGCGCGCCGCTCCCGGCCCCGGGAGGTCCCCGGCGGTGCTCGCCGCCGCCGTGGTCGTCGACGACGGCGCCCGTTAGGCCGACGGTCGCCGCGAATCCGTCGTCGACGGTCCCGGCTGGCGGGCCACAGCCGTCAGGCGGCGGTCGCCACGCCCCGACGGATGGCTGCGATGCGGTCGGTCCGCACCGACAGCAGCTTGGTGGCCCACGCGTCGAAGCGGGGACCCCGGCCATGCTCGACGGCGTAGAAGGTCGTCAGCGGGCCCTCCTGCAGGTAGCCGACAGCACCCGGTACCGGTTCCGCCGTGCCGTCACCGAGCACGACCGTGTAGCCCGATCCCGGACCACCGGGCTCGGCGGGGCCGGATCCGGTGTCCCCCAGGTGAGCAGGATGTCCGGGCTGGGTGGGAGGTCCGGGCTGGGTGGGAGGTCCGGGCTGGGTGGGAGGTCCGGGCTGGGTGGGAGGTCCGGGCTGGATGGGATGTCCGGGCTGGATGGGATGTCCGGGCTGGATGGGATGTCCGGGCTGGGTGGGATGTCCGGGACCGGGGAAGGTGAGCTCGTCCCTGAGC